>JAIRPA010000066.1 GCA_031257235.1 Burkholderiales bacterium
AAAAGCGCGTTGCCCGATATGCCGGAAGCCGTGTTTTTGTCAGGCGTGTTTGCCTATGATGTGGTCGATCAATTTGAGCCTTTACCCAAAGCGGAAGCGGGCAATGATTTTCCGGATTATGTGTTTTATCTTGCGGATCGCATGATCTTTATTGACCACATGAAACACAGCGCGCAAGCCATTGTGTGTTCGTTTGGCGCGGCAACGGAAGACGATCTTGATGCCGTTTTGAATGATATTGCCGATAGCGCGGTACGCGCCGCCGCTTTGTTCGAGCCACATTATCTTCCGGTGACTCTTTCCCAAAGGATTGTTCACACGGATTGTTCCAACGACGAATTTGCGCGTCGTGTCTTATCGTTAAAAAAACATATTGTGGCGGGCGACGTATTTCAGATTGTCTTATCGCGTTCTTTGACCACTCCGTGCAGGAACGCATTCAATGCGTATCGCTCATTACGTGCGATCAATCATAGCCCTTACATGTTTTATATGAATGATCCTTCGTTTACCTTGTTTGGCGCGTCACCGGAATCTGCGGTGAAGGTGGACGGGTCTAAAAAAACGGTCGAGATTTCACCGATTGCGGGAACACGTCGGCGCGGATTTAAACCGGACGGCACCATAGACTTTGATTTGGATAGCCGCATTGAAGCCGAATTACGGCTTGATGAAAAAGAAAACGCGGAACACATGATGTTGGTTGATCTGGCGCGAAACGATGTTGCACGGGTTTCAAAGCCAAACACAAGGTTTGTCACCAACTTAATGCGCACGGAACGTTACTCTCACGTGATGCACTTGGTCTCAAGGGTGGCAGGAGAGCTACGCGACGAATTCGACGCACTTCATGCGTATCAGGCAAGCATGAACATGGGGACTTTAACCGGAGCACCGAAAATTCGCGCGATGCAGTTATTAAGAAAGTATGAAGGCACGCGACGCGGGCATTACGGCGGCGCCATCGGTTACTTAAGCGGTGACGGCAGTTTGGATACAGCCATTGTGATTCGCTCGGCATTGGTCAAAGACGGGATAGGTGAAGTTCGTGCAGGCGCGGGCATTGTTCAAGATTCTGACCCCAATGGCGAAGCCGAAGAAACTTATAGAAAAGCCGAAGCGGTTTTATACGCCATCGCGCTTTCGGAGCAACATCATGACTAAACGGCATATTCTTTTTATCGATAATTTTGATTCATTTACTTTTAATCTGGTGGACGCGCTTTTGGCGTTCGACGTTATCGTTGATGTGTATCGAAACGATATTTCCGCCGAGGAGGCGATGAAGATCGCGCAAGAGAAACAGTCGATGATGATTGTGTTGTCTCCGGGACCCGGCACCCCCAAAGACGCGGGATGTCTTATTCCGTTGATTCATCAGGCGGCCGGACATATTCCTCTTTTGGGTATTTGTTTGGGGCATCAAGCCATCGGCGAGGCGTTCGGCGGCGTTGTGTCCGGAGCCAACGAGATTGTGCATGGGAAAAAATCGAAAGTCACGCACCAACGGCATCCGATTTTTGCGGGGATTCCCGATGTCTTTGAGGCGGGGCGTTATCATTCGCTAACGCTTATCCAAGTTCCCGATGAATTAGAAGTCATTGCCACCTGCGGTCATCTTGTGATGGCGGTGGCGCACCGCGTGCATCCGATAGTCGGGGTTCAGTTTCATCCTGAATCTATATTAACCACGCAGGGACAAACCATGATCGGTAACGCCTTGAGTTGGGCAAAGGAATATCGTTGATCGACAAATGGTTAAGATCGTTCGTGCAAAAGTATTGAGTCGATATTGCGGCAAGAAGGGTCGGAAACAATCAGTTTAGTTTTTTATGTTGAAGGAAAATAGAGGAAATATCATGGAACAATTGTTGAGTAGATTATTGATGGGTGAACGGTTAAACCGCGAACAAAGTCGCGTGTTGTTTGATAAAGTGATTCGCGGAGAAGTTTCCGATGTCGAATTAACGGCGCTATTGGTCGCGTTGAAATTACGCGGCGAAACGCCGGAAGAAATTGCGGGCGCGGCGCAAGCGCTTCGAGAATGCGCGCGTGAATTTCCGAGACCGAATTATCCTTTTGCGGATATTGTCGGCACGGGCGGTGACGGCGCCAACACCATCAATATTTCTTCGGCGGTGACGTTTGTGGCGGCGGAAGCGGGTTTGCCGGTTGCAAAACACGGCAATCGTTCCGTCTCGTCGCGTTGCGGGGCGGCAGATTTATTAGAGCAGTTCGGGGTTAAGTTGGATATGGAACCCGCAGTGGCGCGAAAACTTTTAGACGAAGTCAATGTCACGTTTTTGTTCGCGCCTCATTATCACGCCGGCGTTCGTCACGCCATGCCTGTAAGAAAAGCCTTATCGACCCGCACGGTGTTTAATTTGTTGGGTCCATTGATCAATCCGGCGCGTCCGCCGATTATGTTGGTGGGCGTCTATGACTATACTTTATGTATGTTGGTGGCGGAAACCTTAAAACTATTAGGCTGTGAGCGTGCTTTGGTCGTCAACGGATTAGGCTTGGATGAAATCGCCGTGCATGGGGAAACCAATGCCGCCGAGTTGATTAACGGTGAGGTGATTGCGCGTCAATTCACTCCGGCGATGTTTGGCGTGCAGGAGTTTCCTTTGTCCTCGATTGTGGGGGGAGAGCCGGAGGACAATCAAATGGCAATACGTTTGGCGTTATCGGGCGAGGGCGATGAAGCCCACAATGCGGCCATCGCCGTCAACGCGGGCGCGTTATTAACCTTAGGCGGAAAAACAAACTCGTTTAAAGACGGCTTTGAATTATCCATGAGTATTTTAAAAAGCGGCAAAGCCATGGCAAGGCTCGATAAAATGGCGCGGATGTCTCACGAAAAGGTGTCGTCGTGATCGGTTTATCTGAAATTGTTGAACGAAAACGTCAAGACGTTGCCGCGCGCATGGCGTCAACGCCTTTGAGTGTTTCGACCATCAAGCCCACGAAAAAGCGGTTCGGCGAGGCATTAAAGCGTGGCGGGATGCGTTTTATTTTGGAGTGCAAAAAGGCATCGCCCTCTGAAGGTTTGATTCGCGCGGATTTTAATTTGGAAGACATCGCGCGCGCGTATCGCGGTTTTGCCGATGCGGTGTCCGTGTTGGCGGATGAGCCTTATTTTCAAGGAAGTCTTAACAACATCACCCAAATGAGTCAGTTCATTGACGCGCCCATACTGTGTAAAGATTTTATTGTGGATCCTTATCAGGTTTATGAAGCGCGGAAATATGGCGCGGATGCCGTGCTATTGATGTTATCGGTGTTAGACGATGAAACTTATCAACGCTGTGCCGCCGTGGCGCATTCGCTTGCGATGGATTGTTTGACCGAAGTTCACGATGAAGAAGAATTGGCGCGCGCGTTACATCTCAACGCCGGCATCATCGGCATCAATAATCGTGATTTAAGAACGATGAAGGTCGATTTAAACACCACGCATCGTTTGGCTGCCAAGATTCCCCAAGACAAAATCATCGTGTGCGAGTCCGGGATCAAAACGTATCAGGATTGCGTCGCTCTTGCCGGGACGGTGGATGCCTTTCTGGTGGGCAGCAGTTTGATGCACCAAAAAAGATTAGATTTAGCCGTCCGTCGATTGGTGTCAGGGGTCGTTAAAATCTGCGGATTGACCCAAGGGGAGGACGCCCACCGGGCGTATGAAGCGGGCGCCTCATTCGGCGGCGTTATTTTTGCGCAGGAATCCCCGCGGTGTGTCAGTGAGCGTCAGGCGGAAAGTATTCATAAGGCGGCTCCTCTTTTGCCTTTAGTGGGCGTCTTTGTGAATGATGACGTTGATCGAATCATCGCGATTGCCCAAAAGATTCATTTGGCGGCCATTCAACTGCACGGTGAAGAAACAGAAGCATACATTCATCAACTCCGAGAGTCCCTCCCCAAAACGTGCGAAATTTGGAAGGCGTGTCGCGTCAAAGATGCCGTCCCTTCGGTGGAATCTATAAGCGCCGATAAACTATTATTAGATACGGCGTCAGGCACGCAAAAAGGCGGTAGCGGTGTTACTTTTGATTGGTCTCTCTTAGATAATCTCCGCGATAAGAGCCGCATTATTTTGGCGGGTGGGTTATCGCCCGACAACATTGTTCGCGCCTCAAGGTTAGGAGTGGCAGCACTTGATGTTAATTCGGGTGTTGAGTATCGTCCCGGGATTAAAGATCATTCGGCAATACAATTATTATTTTCACGTTTAAGAGGATTTTCATCATGAGCGATGTTGTTATTGATGCGCAAACAGGGTCGTTTGGCGGGTTTGGCGGGATGTTTGTTCCGGAGCTTTTGTCGCCGACCTTACAAAACTTGGCGCGTGCTTTTGAAGAGGCGATGAAAGATGCCGCTTTTCAGGCGGAATTTCAATCATTACTCCAAGAATACGCGGGGCGTGAAACGCCTTTGTATCGTTGTCGAAATCTTGGCGCCGGCACCCAAGCGGTCATTTACCTCAAACGTGAAGACTTATTACATGGCGGCGCGCACAAAACCAATCAAGTGATCGGTCAGGCGATGATTGCGCGGCGCATGGGCAAAACGCGATTGATCGCCGAAACCGGCGCGGGGCAACATGGGGTGGCCACGGCATTGGTCGGCGCGTTGTTTAAAATGAAAACGCGCATCTATATGGGCTCCAAAGATATGGCGCGTCAAGAGCTCAACGTTTATAGAATGCGTTTGATGGGCGCGGAAGTGGTGCCGGTGGATAACGGGAGTTGCAGTCTTAAAGATGCCGTCAACGAAGCCTTGCGCGATTGGTCGGAGAGTTATGAATCCACGCATTATTTATTAGGGACGGCGGCAGGTCCTCATCCTTTCCCGACGATGGTGCGCGAGTTTCAACGTGTGATCGGGCGCGAAGCACGCGCGCAAATCTTGGCAAGGGAAGGGCGTTTGCCTGACGTGGCTTTAGCGTGTGTGGGCGGCGGCAGTAACGCCATCGGTTTGTTTTACGATTTTATCCCTGATCACTCTGTTCGATTGATCGGCGTGGAAGCGGCGGGGCGTGGTTTGGAAACCGGTCAACACGGCGCCACCCTCCAAAAAGGGAAGCCGGGTATCTTGCACGGAAGTTACAGCTATGTCTTACAAGATCAACACGGGCAGATTGCCGAATCGCATTCCATCTCCGCGGGATTGGATTATCCCGGAGTGGGCGCGGAACACGCTTATTTAAAGACCATCGGTCGCGCGGATTATGTGGGAATCACCGATGAAGAAGCGCTATCGGCATTCCAACGTCTGGCTAAAGATGAAGGGATTATCCCGGCACTTGAGAGTGCGCACGCGGTGGCTTATGCGTTGAAACTTGCACAAAACGCCACGAGGCCGCTTTTATTGTTGGTGAATTTATCCGGTCGCGGCGACAAAGACATGGAATACGTGATGCCGTACATTAAAGTATAGAAAAAACCTTTTTAAACCGGCAATCCGTCGTAAAGCCTTTGGTTTTTGCCGAATTTTTACCAAACAACGATGAAGGAAGTCAAAATGAATGAACGTTACGCGCACATGTTTGCGCAATTAAAAGAACGCGGGGAAGGCGCGTTTATTCCGTTTGTGATGTTGGGAGACCCCACGCTTGACGTTTGTCAAAAAGCGATGGATGTTTTGGTGCAAAGCGGCGCCGATGCCCTAGAGTTGGGGATTCCGTTTTCCGATCCGGTGGCAGACGGCGCGGTGATCCAACGTGCGGGGGTGCGCGCCTTATCGGCAGGCGTGACCCCCGATGATTGTTTTGCTTTGATCAAACGTTTGCGCGCGCGTTACCCCCATTTGCCCATCGGATTATTGGTGTACGCAAACATTGTGATTCATCGCGGCTTGGAAGATTTTTACCAACGCGCTTATGATTCGGGCGCGGATTCGGTTTTGATTGCCGATCTTTCGATTAAAGAAAGCGCGCCTTTTATTGCGGCTGCCCAAAAAGCGAAGATTGCGCCGGTGTTTGTGGCGCCCCCCAATGCCGACGACGACACGCTTTCCCATGTGGCGCGGTTGTCTCAAGGGTATGTTTATTTTTTAGGGCGCGTGGGCGTGACGGGCGCGGATCGCGCCATGCAGATGCCCGCCTCCCCAAAATTACAAACACTTCGGGATCATCATAGCGCGCCTATTGTGATTGGGTTTGGTATCTCCACGCCGGAACACGTTAAAACGGCGATGGCGGCGGGCGCCGACGGTGCCATTTCGGGTTCGGCAATCGTCAAAATCATGGAAGAGCATTTGTCCGATGCCAACGCGATGAGCCAAGCGCTTGCGGCGTTTGTGCGATCCATGAAAGCGGCGACGAAGTCATGATTTTTGGCAAAATTGCCATTCGGGGTCAGCCCAAAGAGAAAGTCCCCTTAAAAATTAGACGTTTCCCGAAGAGGTCGGTATAATGCTCGCCTTTGGGCTTTTGGACGACGGTTGTTTGACACGACCGACCGACAAAAGCCTTGTCGCCAACCCGCGGACGACTTGACCGCAACCGTTTTATGCCCTTTTGGGCTTTTTTGAACGATTGCTTTAAAGAAGGACGCAGACACAAGGAGTCACAACATGACCACTGCAAACGCATT
>JAIRPA010000084.1 GCA_031257235.1 Burkholderiales bacterium
GGAACCCTGATGGTTTTTTGCAGGCAAGGCGGTCTGATTCCTGGTTCCGTATTATTCTGTATGATGAAAACATTAAATGTGAACTATTCTTTTCGTTTAGGGGGTTTTGTAGGTAGCGATGCCACATAAATGATAAAAAACTCAAATAAGGGAAGAAAGATTTTTTCTTTAAAGTGTAGTGGAAGTAAAATAACCGCGTAACCGGTGGTGTGGGTGTGTGCGGTTTGCTCTTTTGGGTTTAAAAGAGGTTTTGTCACGTTCATCAACCCATGGTCGGCAAGGCGGAGTTTATTGGTGGCTTTCTTAAAAACACGCCGGTTTTTTATCAAAACTTCGCAAGAAAACGTAGTGTAAGGATCAAAAACAGTGATGCAAGAACAAGAACTCATGGATTCGGGGCTTATTTGTTTGGCAGTGATGGCAAGGTTTCACGGATTACCTGCCGACATGGAACAGCTAAAACATGAGTTTTCGGTCGGTAAACCCTTCGGGAAAAACGCCATTTTATTGGCGAGCAAAAAATTAGGCTTACACGCAAAAAGCGTTGCCGTTCCCATCTCAAGAATCGACAAAACGCCGTTACCCGCCATTGCGGTGAACCGCGACAACTCCTTTTTCATCGTCGCCCGCATCGAAGGCGAGAAAGTCCTGATCCAAGACCCGCTCAAAGGCGCGCCGCAGTTAATGTCGATGGATGAATTCAAGCGTTATTACAAACGCGGGATGATTCTTTTTGCGTCGCGCGCCTCCATGATTGGCGAAATGCGGCGTTTTGACTTCACGTGGTTTATTCCGGCGATTGTGAAATATCGCCGCCTTTTGTCTGAAGTGTTGGGGGTGTCGTTTGTTTTGCAGTTTTTTGCCCTCATCACGCCGCTCTTTTTCCAAGTGGTGATGGATAAGGTCTTGGTTCATCGGGCGTTCACCACCTTGGATGTCATTGCCATCGGGCTTTTTACGGTGGTCGTTTTTGAAATTACCCTATCGGCGTTGCGAACCTATGTTTTTGCGCACACCACCAGTCGGATCGACGTTGAATTGGGGGCGCGGCTTTTCCGTCACTTATTAGGATTACCCACCGCGTACTTTCAGGCGCGCCGCGTGGGGGATTCGGTGGCGCGGGTGCGCGAGCTCGAAAACATCCGCTCTTTTTTAACCGGTCACGCGATTACCGTCGTGCTGGACTTATTATTCTCGTTTGTATTCATTGCGGTGATGTTTTGGTACAGCGGTTGGTTGACCTTGATCGTGTTGATTTCCTTGCCGTTGTACGCCGCCATTTCTTTGGGGTTCACGCCGACGTTGCGCGCGCGATTGAACGAAAAGTTCAATCGCGGTGCGGAAAACCAAGCGTTTTTGGTGGAGACCATCAGCGGAATCGATACCGTCAAAGCCATGGCGGTTGAGCCTTCGTGGATGCGCAAGTGGGATAACCAATTGGCGGCGTATGTGACCTCAGGGTTCAACGCGTCGGTCATCAGCAATTTTGCGGGGTCGGGCATTCAGTTAATCAGTAAGCTCGTGACCGTCGCCACCATGTATTTTGGCGCGAAGCTGGTCATCAGCGGTCAGTTGACCATTGGTCAGTTGATCGCGTTTAACATGTTGTCCGGTCAGGTGGCCGCACCGGTGGTGAGATTGGCGCAGTTATGGACAGACTTCCAACAAGTCGGTATTTCCATTTTGCGTTTGGGCGATATTTTGAACGCGCGCACGGAGCTTTCCGGCGCCAAAAGCACCATGCCCGCATTAAACGGGCAAATCGAATTTGATAAGGTCAGCTTTCGCTATCGTCCCGACACCGCGGAGGTTTTGCGTGAAATCTCTTTAACCGTGAAACCCGGAGAGGTCATCGGGATTGTCGGTCGTTCGGGGTCGGGCAAAAGTACATTAACCAAACTCGTGCAACGGCTTTATGTGCCGGAGCGGGGCAGGGTGTTGGTGGACGGCATTGATTTGGCGCTGGCCGAATCCTCGTCGTTGAGACGGCAAATCGGGGTGGTGTTGCAGGAAAACGTTTTGTTTAATCGAACGATTCGTGAAAACATCGCTTTAACGGATCCGGGCGCGCAAGTCGGTGAAGTCATTCGCGTGGCGCGTTTGGCGGGCGCGCACGAATTTATATTAGAGTTGCCGGAAGCCTACGATACGATGGTCGGCGAACATGGTTCGACATTATCGGGCGGTCAGCGTCAGCGTATTGCGATTGCGCGTGCGTTGATGACGGATCCGCGCATTCTCATTTTTGATGAAGCCACCAGCGCGTTGGATTACGAAAGCGAACGCGTCATCCAAGAAAACATGAAACAAATTTGTCAGGGACGTACCGTCATCATCATTGCGCACCGGCTTTCTGCCGTGCGCGACGCAAACCGCATCATTGTGATGGATCATGGGCAGATTGTCGAAGAAGGCACGCACAATGAGCTGATTAAAAGACCGGATGGGCAATACGCCTATTTATATAAAATTCAGCAGAGGTAACGGCAATGACAAAAATCGAATTGTGGTTAGACGGTCTTATCTCACTTTTTAAACGGTATCGTTTTGTGTGGCGGGTGGCGTGGGCGCACCGACACGAAATGGAGCCGCGCGGCTTGTTGGCGCACGAAGCCCAATTTTTACCTGCCGCCTTGTCTTTGCAGGAAACGCCGGTGTCACCGCTGCCGCGCGTGGCGATGTGGCTCATCATCGCGTTTGCGGGCATCGCGTTTTTGTGGGCAGTCTTTGGGCGGATTGATGTGGTGGCGACGGCGTCGGGAAAAATCATTCCCAACGAGCGCACCAAGGTGATCCAATCGCTAGAGCCTGCCATCGTGAAAGCCATTTACGTGAACGACGGTCAGCAGGTTCGCGCGGGGCAGGTGTTGATTGAGTTAGACGCAAGCCAAGTGGACGCGGATGTCACCCGTTTGACGGGCAACGCGGCCGCCGCGTCATTGCAGGTGGCGAGGTCTCGCGCCATGTTGGCCTCGTTGGACGCCAAAAAACAAATTGCCGTGGAGCATCCTGCCGGCGTGAGTGATGCGGAATTTGCCGAGTCGGCGCGGTTTTTTGAAGGGCAGTACGGCGAGTATTTAGCGAAACTTTCGCGCTTGGATGCCGATATCGAAAGAAGATTAGCCGAGAGCAAATCCGTTCAGGAAAACGTGCGTCGTTTGCAACGAACGATTCCCATCACCAAAAAGCGTGTGGAAGATTTGCGCGAATTGGAGCGCGAACACTATGTGCCGCGTCACACCTTAATGGAACGTGAGCAAGAGTTGATCGATCAGGAAGGGGAGTTAGCCGTACAACGCGGGCGTTTGAACGAAAGCGAAGCCGCCATTCAGGAAGCGCGAAAGCAAGCGGAAGAGCTGACGGCGGGGATGCGTCGCACAAGTTTGGACAGTTTAAATGAAGGGTTGCAAAAACTCTCCGATTACGGGCAGGAACTCTCAAAGGCAAAAACGCGCAGTAACCAGATGAGTTTGAAAGCGCCGGTGGACGGCGTGGTACAACAGTTGGCGGTGTTTACGGTCGGCGGCGTGGTGACTTCCGCGCAACCTTTGATGGTGGTGGTGCCCAACGATGAGTCTTTGGAAGTTGAAGCCTTTCTTGAAAACCGCGATGTCGGTTTTGTGAAAGAAGGGCAGGAGGCGGAAGTCAAAGTTGAAGCGTATCAATACACCAAGTATGGCGTGATCCACGGCGAGGTGATATTTGTTTCTCACGACGCGATCAACGACGAAAAAAGAGGTTTGATTTACGCGGTGCGGGTCAGGATGGAAAAATCGACGATTCGCATCGGCGATCAAGATTTGCGGTTGACGCCGGGCATGTCGGTGATTGCCGAAATTAAAACCGATAAAAGACGGGTGATTGAGTATTTCTTAACCCCGTTGATGCAGTACAAGAATGAAAGTTTCAAAGAGCAGTAATGTATTCTTAACTTAAGGTGGATGCTATGAGTAAAAAGTCAGCAATTCAAAACGTTTTTCTTGCGATCATCGCCGGCGTTGTTTTCGCGCCGACGGCTTATGCGGAAAATCTATT
>JAIRPA010000147.1 GCA_031257235.1 Burkholderiales bacterium
TGATCCCTGACCTCTGATTCTTACCCTTCGACATCGACATTCACCAATCGTTGCACCAACGGAAAATAAAGGAGTGCCTTCACCGATCCGGCTTCTCGCCTCTGAAACATCCGCGCATACCCCCGCAATTGATCTCTATAAAGATTAACCTCGTTATCCAACCAAGCCTCAAGATTGAGGTTAGGGCTTTCCGGTTGGGTAATCTTGTAATCAATGATGTAACGCACCCCTTCGCGGATGAAGGTTCGATCAATCCGTTTCAGTGAATATTGGCGTGGCTCTGCGGCGATCGTCAACGCCAATTCGTTTTGGGCGTCTTGGTGAGAGGCATCAAAAATCCAATGATGTTCCGTATCTTGGTAAATTGCCGTCAGCGCGGTGATGACGCGCTTAACGGCCGCTTCCAAGCCTTGCTTGGGAATACCCAATGCCACCAATTGCCGGGCAAAAAGTGCGCGATGTTGATTAAGCCTTGCCTGCGTCCAATCTAAAATGGTTTCCCCTTCGGGGATGCCGACACGAGACAAAGCGCGATGCACCAACGTGCCTATCTGCCTTGACGTGAATGCGTCAGGATCAAACAGAAGTTGATTAAGCGGATGATGATTTTCATGAAGGGTCGGCTCAAAATGAGGCGCCGACGAATCAAACGCCTCATCGGTCAATCGTTGAAAGACTTGTTGTGTGACGCCTGTGCGGCTGTCGTCACTTGGCAAATTCGCTTGAGTCGGCCTAGGAAAGCGATTCAATGCGACAAGCGGCTCCTGCAATAGTGCCAACAACGAGCCGGAGATCGCATTTTTCCACGTCAAGGTTTCTTGTTCGGTATCTTGACTCTTGATCGTCTTTTTTTTCCCCTTCGTTTCATGGTTAGAGTCGGCGTTCAAAACCCCCGTTAGAAATAATTGGTTTTTGGCGCGGGTCAAGGCAACGTACAGTAAACGAATGGTTTCGTTTTGGATTTCTTCATGATCTTGGGCTTTAATATAAGCCTCGATCGAAGAGGCACGATCCGCTTTATCGGGAGGCGTGACGGCAAGCAAAAAAGTCTCTTTGTTGAAAGTGTCGGGTTGATCCGTTAAAGCAGGATCATAAACACGTTTCCACCTCAATAAGGTTGCGCTCTCGCCTTTGGTTGTGCCGTTTAAGTGGGGAATAATCACCGCATCGAATTGCAAGCCTTTGGCTTTGTGTATGGTCATGATCCGAACGCGCGCGGATTCGGGCGACTCTTCCACGCCGGGAAGTTTCATATGATTAAAAGTTCTGACCAACTGCGTCCAATCGTGGTAAGTATCGTTGGTGTCAGCGGTTTCCAATACCTCAAAAAACGTATCGGCGGCAACCCGATCCACCAAAAGACTATAAAAAGACGGCGCCCGCAAAGCAATCCATAAATCACTCACCAACAAAGACAGACGCGTGCTTTTCATGGCGTCTTTGGCGTGCCGCCAATGCCCCATCAACGTGGCCAAACGTTGTTGCCCACCGGCAGATAAGTCAGGAACAGTCATCAACGGATGCTCACTTAAAAACCCATACCAATTGAGATGAGCGGTGGCATCGTTGGAGGTTCGGGCGCGAGACAATGCCGTAATATCGGCAAGCGTTAATCCGCAAAAAGGCGCGCGCAACACGGAAAGCCATGCAATATCATCATCGGGCTGTAATAGCGTGCGCGTCAACATCATTAAATCGTTGATGACGGGCGCGCCGCCCAAAGCATCAATTTCCGTGGCAGTAAACGCAATCCCCTGTTCGCGCAACGCAGGAATGATGTTCTTTAAGTGATTTCTTTGTCGAATCAAAATGGCAATGTTGCCGTCGGTTTCTTTGAGTAGACGGGCAACAAGTTTCGCACAATAGTCCGCCTCTTCATCATCCGCGCCAAAAATATTAACTTCTACCGCGTGTGCCGATGCGGGTCTCACCGGGATGGCCGGTTCAAATTTCACCGCGCCGGAGGCTAAGTCATTTTCATCAGGGAACATTTTGGTAAAGACGCTGTTGCACCACGAAACAATGTTTGCCTGCGATCTGAAGTTTTGTTTTAAGGTCAGCGGAGTCAGCGTGACACTATTTCCGAACGACCGTGTTTGTTGCGCTTCAAGAAATACGCGCACTTCCGCCTGACGAAAACGATAGATAGACTGCATCGGGTCACCAACCGCAAAAAAAGTGCGCCCGTCGCCGGGCTCCCACCCGGACACCAAACGCCCCAAAAATTCAGCTTGGGTTGTCGACGTATCTTGAAACTCATCAATCAAAATGTGATCGATTCGCCGATCCAATTTTAAAAGTAAATCGCTCGGCGTATCGTCATCGTCCGTGGCCAATGCGTTCAACGCGGCAAGCTGCGTTTCGGTATAGTCCGTCACACCGTCATTGACACAAGAGAAACGATAACGCGCGTAAATGCGTTTCAACAAATTAAATATCGCGTGGATGATTTCCCAAGAGTAAGCGTCATTCAAATTTTCGGGTAACTTTTGTAAGAGGCTCAAGTGCCGCGTGGTTTTTTCATCCAAAGAGGACGTCCATTGTTCGATGATCTCTTTGTGTTTTTTTTGATCCGGCGGAAGTCCTTGTTGAACGTTAAATGCTTTCCGTGGTGTGCCTTTTTGAGTTAATAGCCAATCCAATAAAAGGCGCCAATACTTTAATTGTTGGACATTGGGCTCCGGCAAACCCCGCCCCTCTTCGGCGCAATACAATAACGCCTCTGAAATGTCGGGGTTTTTTTCGGAAAGATGGTCTCCGGCACATCGAAATACTTCCAACACATCTTCGCTGACACGATCTTTGAGCGCAACATAAACCCCATAAAGTCTTTTCTCAATGTGGCGATTAAGATCGTCTTCATGATTTATTTTAAGTTCGGTCAATTGGCGCGAATAAAACAGATTCAACCACTGATCTCGGCGCATCAACAACGCACACAAATAATTGGAAACCAAAGAAACACTATTCTCGAAGGTCGATAATAGTATTTTCCATGCGTCAAGCTCGACATCCTCGCCTTCATATAAAGATTCATGGATACACCGCATCCATCGTGCCGGCGTGTTGTCCGGATCCTCCGTCGTCGGCGCGATGCCCCAACCGTTGACCATCGGCGTTTGTCGGACAATCTCCGAGCAGTAAGCGTCAAAGGTTAAGACCCGCAAACGCGAGGGGTGATCCACCAAATTCCATTGATGCCGTTGATCTTGTTGTAAGACGGCAAGAGCTAATTGACGGGTTGCTTTTTCGTGATCGGTGTGCGTTGCCGTTTCTCTTTTAGCGTCGTCGATCGCTTTGATGATCCGCTCCCGCATTTCGTCAGCCGCTTTGCGGGTGAAGGTCATCGCCAAAATCAGTTCGGGACGCGAGACGGTGGCTAAAAGTGCCAAATACCGTTGAATTAAAAGTTCCGTTTTGCCCGAACCTGCCGGCGCTTGCACAATAAATGAGCGACGAACGTCCAACGCCTCATGACGTTCGGCGCGATCATCTTCCGGTGAAAAATGTTCGTGGGGGGTCAATGGTCTCATGAGCTTTCTCCCTTGCCTTCTTCGTCAAAAGTATCGGCAAGCCGACACAAAGCCCTTAACCCGCAGTGTTTGCAGACGGACGGATGGCGCGCCGCCACGCGGGCATCGCCGGACAAAAATTCGTCGGCAAGTGCTAATAAGCGTTTGCGCCATAAGGCGATTAAATCTTGAAAGGAAACAATGTTGTCTTTTTTAAATGTATCGACGGTGGCTAACGAATGGTTGAACGGATGATCTTCGGTTTGTACACCGACACATTTGATCGTATTGTTTTTATCGGGTTTTAAGTGTGCGTACGTCAGGGCGTTCACGGGCAAGTGGTCAGATTCGCCTTCATTCAACGCTTCCCATGCAAGCGCGTACATGAATAATTGCGTGTCGGAAGGTCTTTCATCGGTCCATTGGGCCATGTTTGTTGCCGCGCCGGATTTATAATCAATAATCGCCACTTCTTTGAACACTTCATCAATGCGGTCGGCGCGTAATGAGAATTTGAGATCGGAAAGACGCAACGACAAAGGAAATTCTAACGCTCTAACGGTAAACGGTTTTCTGTCGCGCTCAATGTCCAAACACCATTGTGTCACGAGTTTGATGACGCGGCTTTCTTCGGTCTCTTGTAAGATTTTCGGCAAAGCCGATAAGGCATTTTTTTGATGAGGCTCGGCTACGGTTTTTCGGTACGCTTTTTTAATGGCGTCCGCTAAGGTGTCGTTTTCGATCAATGCCCTCAATTGCTCTTGGTTGCCGACACTTTTCCAAAAATGATAAAGCGTTTGATGAAGGATCGAACCGTGCAAGGTGTAAGAGACGCCATCGTGAACTTCGGGATAAGGACGAATCCTCAACCTTGAAAACGCAAACGCCTTAAACGGGCAGTCACTTTGATGTTGAATGAGCTCATGGGTTTGTTTGATGGTCTCGACGACGTCCCCTTGATCGCGCAAGACCGGCGGCGCGGCACAATCATCCAGCGTTTGCGTGGGCAACTTTGGCATCCGTCCGGCACGATCTTTCAACAACATGGGCAATTCGTAAACCGGCAACGTTTGAAGACACGACGCGGGAGTATACGTATGCTCTTCATCATGCTTTGCATAACTCAATACCACATGAGGGGCGGCGGCATGCCAAGATTTCAAGTGTTGTGCCGCGATTTGATCTTCGATTTTTCTTCCGGTATCGGTGCCGGGCATGCGGCACTCGCGTTGCCACGCGATCGGCAAGAGGGGATCGGGGTTTTGGTAGGGCGGATAACGCGAGGTATCCATTCCACACACCCACACCGCGTGAAACGGGATGTTTGCCGCCTCCAGCACGCCCATCACGTGGATCGACGCGCCGGTGTCTGCCGGTTGAAACACGGTACTTGCAATCTCGTGTCGCAATAAAGAAAGCGCGTCGTCAAGCAAAAGCTCTTCGGTCACACTGTTCAGCGATAAAAGGGATTCAACACACGATTGCCACGCTTGAGCCATTTGATGTGTTCGGCTGTCAAAGGCGTGATTCCCGGGGAATGTCAATGCCGTCAATAAAGCGGCAAACCGATGAAGCCAGACATCCATCGACCGCTTGGGTGGAGAAGACTCACCGTATTGCGTTTTGGCATTCTGCCAATGTTCATGTAAAACAAGATCGACCTCACGCAACGCCGTCACCACTTCCGAAAAGTCTGCCTCGGTGATGCCAAGCCCCGTGAAATGGCGTTCAACGGCAGCGCGTTTCCCCTGCGCGCGTGCGTCGCCCGCCAAAAAAGCAGATTGCAATAACACGGCAATTTTAGTCACCGGCAAAGTCTTATAAAAAAGCTCCATCAGATCAAGCGCCGTCCGCGCGAAAGCAGACTGCGCCATCGAAGGCATGTTCAGAGTGATATTGCAACGTTTGGGGTCAGGAAGCATTTCATGCGCTATTCTTCTCACAAGATCGACCTGCCCGGCTAGATCGGGCACGATGATGGCGACCTCTCCTTCTTCGTTCTTCTCTTGATGCGCCCACGCAAACGAAAACGCCGCGCGGTATTCATCTTTAACGTTTTCCGCCGCATACGTTTGAACGGCAGGATGCGTGACCGGCGTTAAAGCCTCACATTCGTCCACGATCAAACCCGCTTTGGTCATCGCGGTGATCAAACGCAATCTTTGAGGCGTGAAGTGGGTAAACCCCACCAAAAGCGTCGACGGCTTTTCGGAAAGATCAGGGTAAAGCGATGCCGCGTGAGCGGCAATGAAATCCGGCAATAAAGCGTCGTCGATCCCTTGGCGACGCGTTAAATTCAAACGATACTTTTTTGCCCATTCCGCAAAGAGGCGTGACTCAACCGTGACCTCCGCCCCCCCCTGCCAACGCAGATAGGGTGTCTCATCCGAATCTTCACGCCATTCGTGTAAACTTTGCCACGCCTTTTTGGCGGCCGTTGCCGCATGGCGCGCGGGCAAAAGATCGTTTTCTTCTTTAATGAGGGTTTGCCAGAGATAGCGTTGTGCGATGGGACTCAACAAAAGCGGAGACTCAACCTTGTCACTAAGCCTATCCCATAACGTACCGATCCAAGCCGACCACGGCAGAATTTGCGGGGACACCCATACCTTTTTTGTTTGGGATTCATGACTGTGATAAGCGTGAGTGAGGTAACGCGCAAGGCGGTTATTTGGGGTTACAATAACCCCGTTTGACGGTCTTGATGCCATGAATTGGCGGATTTTTTCAGAAAAGCGCGAAAGCATATTTTTTGATATTCAAGATGGCGGTATGCGGTCGAATACTCTACCACGATTAAGGTATTATCTCTCTATTAAGTCTCTATAAAGTATTTATGATGAACAAAGAAACAACCCCGAAGCCCAAGGCTAATCTCTGTCGCGCTAAAAATTCTCCCATACACGGGCGCGGTGTTTTTGCCATTAAAGACATTCCCAAAGGTGATGCAATCATCGAATACACCGGCAAGAAAATGACCTGGGACGAAGCCTTGCAATTACCTCCGAGCGACCCGGACAATCCGGCGCATACCTTCTTTTTTGAATTGACCGACGGCACCATCATCAACGGGGGTCTCAAAGGCAATATTGCGCGCTGGATCAACCACTCGTGCAAACCCAACGCGGAATCTTACGAAGACGAAGATGGCCGCGTGTTTGTGATGGCGATTAAAGACATCAAAGTCGGCGATGAAATCACCTACGATTATAAATTATCGGTGGACGGCAAACTCACTAAAAAAGAAAAGCAAGATTACGTATGCCGATGCGGTGCCCAAAAATGTCGCGGCTTTTTAATTGATTTTAAAAAGAAGAAAAAGAAAGACAAAAAAGCCAAAAAGAAAAAGAAAGAGTAAATAAAACGCATATGAGTTTATCTTTATACGATAACTACACCCGAAGTTTACGTCCGTTTTCTCCGTTGAATCTTAACGGAGAAGTGGGTTTATATACCTGCGGACCCACTGTCTATAACGATCAACACATCGGCAATTATCGAACGTTTTTGTTTGAGGACGGTTTAAAGCGTGTGTTGACATGGAACGGCTATCGGGTTTGCCACGTGATGAACATTACCGATGTCGGGCATTTGACCTCTGACGCTGACAGCGGCGAAGACAAAATGGAAAAGGGCGCGCGCCGCGTCGGCAAAACCGCTTGGGAAATCGCAAAAATCTATACGGATGCTTTTCTGAACGATTTAGATCGTTTAGGCATTGCGCGCCCCACCATTTTGTGCCGCGCGAAAGACCACATCAAAGAGCAAATTGATTTTATTGTCGATATTGAGAAAAAAGGTTATACCTATCAAACCGATGACGGTATTTATTTTGATACCTCCAAACAAAATGATTATGGTCATCTGGCGCGCCTTCATCGTGAAGGTTTGGAAGCCGGCAAACGCGTTGACACGGGGGGCAAAAAAAATATCACGGATTTTGCGTTGTGGAAATTTTCGCCGCGCGAGGGCAAGCGCCAAATGGAATGGGAGAGCCCTTGGGGAATAGGTTTTCCCGGCTGGCACATTGAATGCTCGGCGATGGCTCAAAAGTATTTGGGCAATTATTTTGATATTCACTGCGGCGGCGAAGATCACATCTCTATTCATCACACCAATGAAATTGCGCAAACCCAAGCGCGGTGCGGAACGAGGCTCGCCAACTTTTGGTTGCACGGTTATTTTTTATTGTCCAACGATGAAAAAATGGCAAAATCCGCCGGAGAGTTTTTGCGCGTGCAATCTTTGATCGATCGCGGATACGATCCGATGGCTTATCGGTATTTGTGTTTGACGGCGCATTATCGAAAGCAATTGAGTTTTACGTGGGACGCGCTTGACGCTGCCGCCGTCGCCCTTGATCGTCTGCGTCACGGCTTTTTCTCCTTACCGGCGGATCCTCACGCCCTTCCCGACGACGTGATTCTTAATGAAATCACCCTTGCCATGAACGATGATCTTAACTTTCCGCGCGCCTTGGCGATTTGCTGGGATACGTTGCGCAAAACCGCGGATGCTAAAATTAAACGCGCGACCTTAGCACGCGTCGATGATGTGTTGGGCTTGCGTTTGAGCCAATGGCAACCCCAAGAGGTTTTGGTGCCCGACGCCGTGATCGCTTTGGCAAATGCGCGACAAGCCGCGCGATCCGCCAAAAATTGGGCAGAGGCAGACCGTGCGCGCCAAGCGATTGCCGATCTCGGTTGGGAGATCGAAGACAAACCCGAAGGGTATAGAATGAAGCCGATCGGTAAAAAGTCTTAACTTTATCAATAATGAGTGTTTTAACCATCAGGAGAAAAAAACCATGAGCAAAATCGTAAAAATGATTGTTTTGGGTGGCGTTGTGTTTGGACTGGTCGGCTGTCAATTGATGGCGGAAGACAAGCGCAAAGAAGAAGAGATGAAAAGAAATACTTTCGTCTGCCAATACGACGGCGGACGATTATTGGTGCGCTTTGACCGCGACGAAATCCGCATCCTGACCCCTGAAGGTGAACGCATCTATTTATACAGAGCGCAATCCTCTGCCGGGCAAGTCTACTACACGAACGGACAATATGAATTATTGGGTAAAGCCACAGACATCTCTTTTGGGATGGTGGGCAATCGTCAAAAGTTAGACTGCAAACCTTACGATACGAAAGACCAAGACCAGCTCAAAGAAGACAAAAAGAATTTGAAAGAATTTTGATAGGCTTTCTTATCATGGAAATGAAAAAACTTTCCGGCGGCAATCTTCGTGCCGCCGGCTACGATGAAAAAGAGCAGCGTTTGGTGGTTGAATTAAACGCCGGCACCTTTGCCTTTGAGCGCGTCTCTAAAAACACATGGATTCGATTCATCGGCGCCTCCTCCCCTTGGAGCTTTTTTCGAGACAACATTGAAGAAGAATATGCCGTCAAGCGGATTAAATAGGTTCGGCAAAAAGTCACCCTTTATTTTTGCCTGTATGTGTTTTCAAAAAAGAGCCCGGACTTGATCCGTGATCACGGATAACCCCGACGAATCTTAAGCCAATCCGCTTTATTGAAAGGTTCATCATGCCGCATTTATTGTTTATTTTGCTTATGTTGCCGATTCTATTGGATGTTTGGTTGACCATCCTCATGGCGCATGCGTTATCGCTTCCTTTGTGGGTTGTTTTTCTTGTGCCGACCGGTGTGGGCATGTTGTTATTGATTCTTGAATGGAAAAAGGCGCGGGCGCAATTTCAAGCCTTGCGTCAGTTGCAAGGCTCGCCGTTATCGTTGTTGGCCTCGGCAAGGCGCGCGTTCGCGGCTCTTTTGTTGATCTTGCCCGGCGTGATTTCCGACATCTTTGCCATTCTTATCTTGTTGTTGGGCGCGTTTAAGGCAAACCCCGCACCCGCCTCTCCTCTTTATTCCGACCATAAAGAAGAAAGTATTTATTCGGGCGAATCCGTCCGCAGGACTCCCTCATCGCCGCAAACCATCGAAGGCGATTTTCGGCGCGAGTAACATTGCCTTTTTAAGATCGCGGTTTTTCGTCAATTCCCCCGTTCATTGAGACCTTTGCAGGGGTTGGACGGTCTTCATCATGGTGTTGACACGAATCGCCGTATCCATTAGTGTCTCGCTTCTTTCATGATGGAGTTAAAAATGAGCAACCCAGCCCAAGAACAAATTCACCAATGGGTCACACAAAACCGTGTCGTTTTGTTGATGAAAGGCACGCCCAACGCGCCTTTGTGCGGCTTCTCGGCAACGGCAGCACAATTACTCAACCAAAACGGCATTTCCGATTATTTTTCTTTTGATGTGTTGTCGGATCAGGAGATTCGTCAGGCGGCAAAAGACTATGCGGGCTGGCCAACCTTCCCGCAGCTTTATGTAGGCGGCGAGCTCATCGGCGGATGCGACATCATGCGTGAAATGGCGGCAACCGGCGAATTATCGGCGTTGTTGAGCGGCAAAAAGTAATTACCATTCGCCCAAAAGTAAAAACCTACACTCAACGCCAAAAAGTAAAAACCCACACTCAACGCCCAAAAGTAAAAACCTACTTTTGGGCGGTTTAAAGTTTCCAAAAAAGTACCGGCAAAGCCGGTTACTTTTTTGTAATAACGGCGATGTGGATTCTGCGACTTCACTACGCTCGCGCTTAAATAACGAACGGGACGCCGAGGGCGGCGTCCCCTGATACCTGACCTCCGAAATCGAAACGCAAAAAAAAACGATCCTTTTTGAGGATCGTTTTTAAAAATAACAAATCGGTGTTTTCTTACGATTCTTTCTTTTTGCCGCGCAAGGTATCGAATTGATCTTGCGATTCTTTCGGTGATCCGTAAGCGATTCTCAGAAGCATTTGTATCGGTTTTGGAATCGGGCGATTCCCGGATTCGTAACGACTACCGCCGGATTGCGTCACACCTAACGGAATCCAAAAGTCCGACTGGTTCAAGCCCAGCGAACCGCGTAGCTTCTTCAAGTTTTGTTCCATATTGTCTCCTTTACTATGATTGGGGGAAGGGGGATGATTAAATTTGTCTTTAGGGGGGATTGCGGCTCAGTGGATGCTGCAATGACAAAGTTAATCTGTTGCAATAATACCAAAAAAATGCAAATGCGCGAGAAACATTTAGTAAAGAAATAAGACGCCCGAATGTTTTGTCTGCGCGGATTTCACCGTGCCTATTCGGTTTTGCGCCTCCCTCTGTGCCGGAGTGATATTCTATAAAATTATGTAACATGGGTTTTTGGGGGAATGCTTTATAAATTCCCCCTATATTATTATTCGATGGCTATAAAAACTAATTATAAATATAAGTATTTCGTAAAAATTAGCAACATTTTAAAAGGAAGCCGTCGCCCCCGTGGACAAACAATCAACTGTTGCGTTTTGGGAAATCAGGAATCGTTCGGCAAAAAGTACACCCCTACACCCTATGCCCAAAAGTGAACCCCTACTTTTGGGCAGTTCGGGTTTGCCGGTGTGTGCTTCCAAAAAGGACAGGCAAAGCCTGATCCTTTTTTGTGTAGGGGCGAACTGTGTTCGCCCGAAAAGAGCAAACCTCCGTCAGGCTTCGCCTGCCACCCCCTTTTGTGGAACGCCCAAAAGTGAAAACCTACTTTTGGGCGGGTGGAGTTACCAAAAAATCGCGGGGAGACCCCGACGATTTTTTGTATAAACGGCGGCGTGGATTCTGCGTTTCAGGAATCAGAGGTCAGGGATCAGACCTCGTCATTCTGCGCAAAGGCGCGTAGCGCCGAAGTCGCAGAATCCCCACGCAGCCGGCGGCTACGTCATTGCGGCGACCGAAGGAAGTGACCCGCAATCCGGTTTTATCGCTTTTATTTCAACCGGCAAAAAGGTCCACTTTTTGCCGAACAATCTCTGATTTCAAAAAACGCAACTCAAGGCAACAACAAATTTAGCGCAGGTTTCAATGAGTTGAAAATGTTACATTTTGATGATGATTTGAGCATTACTTATACAGTATTCTATTAACCCGTTTGAATTTTCATGTATAATCGGATGTCTTATATTAAGAGGATCCGCCATGGCTACAAAACATTCCGTTTCCGCAAAAGATAACGCGTCAGACGCTGCTAATATCAAAGCGCGCGGAGCTTTAATCAATGAAATCAATAGAGTGATTGAAGAGAATCAATGGACGCAGGTTGAAGCCGCCAAACGTTGCGGCGCGTTCCAACCGCGCATCAGTCATTTGCTGAATTGCCGCCGAGAACGCTTTTCCCTAGATTCGCTTTTTAACATTGCCACCCGACTAGGCTTGAAAATTGATGTGGTGGTGTCCACACCCAGACGCTCCACCAAAAAGCATATCGTCAACGTATGAGCGGCAAGGCGGGTCAAACCGATTAAATCGCCACCGGGGCTTTAATCGACGGGTGCGATTGATAATCAAGCACGGAAAAATCTTCGTATTCGTAGTCAAAAAGCGTGGGCGGACATCTTTTGAGTGCGAGTGTCGGTAAAGGAAAGGGTGTGCGGCTGATTTGCTCTTTTGCCTGCGTGAAATGATTTCGATACAAATGGCAATCGCCGCCCGTCCAGATAAATTCTCCGACCTCCATTTTTGCCTGTTGCGCCACCATGTGCGTCAGCAACGAATAAGAAGCAATGTTAAACGGCACGCCCAAAAATAAATCGGCGCTGCGTTGATAAAGCTGGCACGATAACTTATTCCCCGCAACATAAAATTGAAACAAAATGTGGCACGGCGGCAAGCGCATTTGATCTAATTCGCCCACGTTCCACGCGGAGACAACCAACCTCCGTGAATCCGGGTTTTGCCGCAAGTTGTTCATGAGGGTTTGAATTTGATCGATCACGCGCCCGTCCGTTGCCCGCCACGACCGCCACTGCGCGCCGTAAATCGGGCCTAATTCGCCGGACGCGTCTGCCCATTCGTCCCAAATCGACACACCCTTTTCCTGCAACCACCGCGCGTTGTGTTCGCCGCGCAAAAACCATAGAAGCTCGTAAATGATGGATTTAAGGTGAACTTTTTTGGTGGTGACGAGCGGAAAGCCGCGCGATAAATCAAAGCGCAATTGTTGCCCAAAAAGCGATGCCGTGCCGGTGCCCGTTCGATCGTTTTTGACGGCGCCCTCTTCCATGACGCGCCGCAGTAAATCCAGATAATTTTGCATGGTGTCCGTGATTGCCCGAAAAGCGACGATTTTAACAGGAACGGCACATGGATTCTGCGACTTCGCCGGCTTTGACAGGCTTCGCGTTTCAATGCCGGTGTGGGCGTCGTGGACGTTTAGGTGTCAAGCCTTGTTAAGGTGGTATACGCCAGAGAAAGCCATTTTTCGCCCTCTTCAAAGCTCACCAAAACCCGCGCGTCGCTGCCTTGCCCTTCCGCATCCAAGATCACGCCGGCGCCAAATTTGGCGTGTTGCACGTTGCTGCCGATCCGCAACCCGCCGGCTAAAGCCGAAGACGATTTGGGGCGTGCCCCCGATGGATTTTTAGGCTTGTCGTAAGTGCCCCTGCCCGATGCGTTTGAATGTCCGTAATAAACCTTGGGATGCGTTTTCCCATCATAAGACAAGGATTGACGATAGTCGCCCTCTTCATCCTCATAGGAATCGTCGTAGGCTCTGCCCCGGGACGGCTTCAAGGAAAGCCAATAGATGAACTCTGCCGGCACCTCGGCAATAAAACGCGAGGCAACGTTGTAAGAGGTTTGCCCGTTCAAGCGTCTTGTTTGCGCCAAAGAAAAAAACAATCGGCGTTGCGCGCGGGTGATCGCCACATACATCAAGCGGCGCTCTTCTTCCAAACCCTGTTGCATTTCCCCCAAACTGTTTTTGTGAGGGAAAAGCCCTTCTTCCAAACCCGTGACAAACACCGTATCAAACTCCAACCCCTTCGCCGCGTGAACGGTCATCAGTTGCAAGGCACTGCCCGCGTCGGTTTGGGTGTCGCCGGCTTCAAGCGCGGCTTGGGTTAAAAAGCGCGTCAACAAGGGTTCGTCTTCATCAAGCGATTCATCGGCCTCGTGTGAGTTGCTTTCTTCCACAAACCGATGCGCCGCCTGCACCAATTCAGAAAGATTTCTAACGCGCTCTTCACCTTCGCGCTCGGCGCGATAATGAGCCTCTAAGCCGGAGACCTTCAACATTTGACCGATAAGATCAGGCAACGATAAATGTTTTGCATCTTCTTTGAGTTGTTGAATGATCTGCACAAACGCGGCAATACTCCCGCCGGATCGCCCAAGCGCCGCCCCGCTTTCCATGACTTGCCACATTTTAACGTTTTGCGCTTTTGCGGTTTCCTGCACATGCTCCACGCCCCGCGCGCCGATGCCTCGGGGTGGAAAATTGATGACTCTTAATATTGCGCCCTCATCGTCGCCGGATAGGATTAAACGCAAATACGCCAAGGCGTGTTTGATTTCGGCGCGTTCAAAAAAACGCTGCCCGCCATAAACGCGGTAAGGCAATCCTGCGGAAAAAAGCGCGTGTTCCAAAGCGCGGGACTGCGCGTTGGAGCGATACAAAATCGCAATGTCGGAAAGCGCGCCGGACGAAACATTCATTTCTTTGATGGTGCGAATCACAAATCGCGCTTCGTCTTCTTCGTTGAAGGCTTTATATGCGCAGATCGGTTCCCCCTTGCCCAAATCCGTCCATAAGTTTTTGCCCATACGCGATTCATTATTTTCAATCAATGCGTTGGCGGCATTTAATATATTGCTGTAGGAGCGATAATTTTGTTCGAGTTTGATGATTTTGACCGGATGATCCGGCAATTTAAAATCACGAGAGAAACGTTGCATGTTGCCCGAATTGGCGCCGCGAAAGGCGTAAATGGATTGGTCGTCGTCGCCCACGGCAAATACCGATGTCCGCTCCCCTCTTAAAAGATGCAACCAACGATATTGTTGTTCGTTGGTATCTTGGAACTCGTCTACAAACACATGAGAGAATCGTTGTTGATAGTGTTCGCGTAAAGCGGTATTGCGCGTTAATAATTCAACCGAGCGCAACATCAATTCACCAAAATCCACCACGCCTTCACGCTCACACATGGCTTCATAGAGTGAATAGTATTCGATCATCTGATCGTCAAAACGATGATCGGAGGACATTTGGTGGGGACGTTCCCCCCGCTCTTTGGCGTTTTGTATGAAGTATTGCAAGTTTTTGTGGGGATAACGATCAACGTCAATGGCGTGTTCGCGGTACAAGCGCTTGATCAAAGACAATTGATCGGCGGTATCCAAAATCTGAAACAAGGGGTTTAGGTTGGCGTCTTTGTGATGCGCGCGCAAGAGCCGATTGCACAATCCGTGAAACGTGCCCACCCATACCCCGCGCGTTGAATAAGACGTCATCACCGATAACCGCGCCAGCATTTCCCGTGCGGCTTTGTTGGTGAACGTGACCGCCAAAATAGACTTTGGCGTGGCGCGCGCTTGGGACAAAAGCCACGCAATTCTCGTGGTCAACACCCGCGTTTTGCCGCTCCCCGCGCCGGCTAAAATCAAGGCGGAAACGTCCGGCAACGTGACCGCTTCCCGCTGTTCACGGTTTAACCCGTCCAATAAAGTGCTTTTTGAATTCATGGGGGCAAGGATAGCAGGAATCAGGGGTCAGAGATTCGGCAAAAAGTAAACCCCTACTTTTTGCCGGAAGTGATTACCAAAAAATCACAGGACAACCTTTGGTTGGGGCGGAACTTACTTTGCGAAGCAAAGTTAGTGGAGACCAAAACCCTGATGATTTTTTGTGGGAAAGGCGGTAGACACACCACGCTTCCGAATGTAGCCTCAATCTCTCACCTCATTGCGGGCTCCGACCCGCAATCCGGTTTTTTATCACATCATTTTTCGGGACGCTGCGGACAGCGTCCCGTACATCTGATTCCTGATTCCTGACCGCTGATCCCTGATTCGGCGTTATACTTTTTCACCGTAGTCATGAGACCCTATCATGGAATCACGACCCGAATCACTCAGGAGAAAAAAATGCACGTAGCAGTTGCTCAACTCAATTTGATGGTAGGCGCGTTGCAGGACAACGCGACACGAATGTTGGAATCGTGGCGGGCGGGGGTGCGCGCCGGCGCAAAGGTGGTGGTCACGCCTGAGCTCTCCTTGGCCGGTTACGCGCCGGAAGACTTGGTTTTGCGCCGCGCCTTTTTGAGCGATTGCGCCCAAACACTGCGACACATGGCGGCGGCTGTCGATGAAGGCGCGCTTTTGGTCGGTTTTCCCGAATACGACGGCGGACAACGGTACAACGCCATCGCTTTATTGCGCAAAAAGAAAGTGCAGGCGGTTTATCGGAAAAGAGTTTTAAACGCGGAAGATACCCGCTACTTTGCCCAAGGCAAAGCGCCTTTATCGTTTACCGAAGGCGGCACGCGGTTTGGCGTGGCGTTGGGCGATGATTTATCCGCGACAGCCATCAAACGCGCCCTCGCCGCCGAAAACAATCACTGCCTATTGACGGCAGACCGTCGCGCCTACCAAATGGGCGATGAAACGGGAGTGGAAAGCGACTTTGCGCGCGCGGCAAAATCCATGAAAACCCCGATGATCGTCACCGAACCTTTCGGCGGTCAGGACGCCAAAGTCTTCATGGGGCGTTCGTTTGCGGTCAACGAAAAAGGCGTGTTGGTTCATCATCTGCCCGCCTGGCAGGAAGCCTTGGCACTCATTCAGGTCAAAAAAGGCGGCATCACCGAATCTACGGTGTTTGAGCCGATGCCCGCCGAGTATCACGTCTATCAGGCGTTGGTCACGGCGCTTGCCGATTATGTCAAGAAGAACAAAATGAGCGGGGTCGTCTTAGGCTTATCGGGCGGCATTGATTCTGCCTTGTGTTGCGCGATTGCCGTGGACGCTTTGGGCGCGGAAAAAGTTCACACCGTCCAGCTTTATTCGCCGCACACCTCCGCGTTGAGCCGCAAACTTGCCGCCAAAATGGCGAAATGGATGGGCGTCTCGCAGGTGTCGATTGCCTTGGCGCCTTTGATGCGCGGCACGGAATCCGCGTTAAAGGGCGCGATCGGCACGGAATTGTCCGACATCACCACGCAAAACATTCAAGCGCGGTTACGCGCGCTTTTGCTCATGGGGCTTTCCAATCAATACAATCGGTTGTTGATCTCCACCGGCAATAAATCCGAATCCGCGGCAGGGTACGCCACCTTATACGGGGACATGGCGGGCGGTTTTTCTTTGATCAAAGACTTAACCAAAGCATGGGTGTATCGTCTGGCCAATTACCGCAATCAACTCTCGCGCGTGATCCCGGAAGAGGTCATTACCCGCGCGCCCACTGCCGAATTAAAACCGGGACAAACCGATCAAGACACCCTGCCGCCCTACCCGATCTTGGATCAAATCATCGAGACCTATGTGGAAGACGGCGCGGACGCGGCAAGCCTTTCGGAATACAACATCAGCGCGGATCATATTGAATCGGTGTTGTCCAAACTTGCCGCTGCCGAATACAAAAGACGGCAAGCCGCTCCGGGGGTGTGCATCACCCGACGCGCGTTTGGCGAGGATTGGCATTACCCGATGACTTGCCGCTGGCAGGAGTTCGTGCGATAGTGTGTTCCCGTGTTTTCCCGTGCTCTTGAACGAGACCCAAACGCGGCACGGACAATCAAGTGTTTTTTTATGGAAAGGAACGGCAATGAAAAAAATCGAAGCGGTGATTAAACCTTTTAAGTTGGACGAAGTCCGTGAAGCCTTATCGGAATTAGGCACGTCGGGCATGACCGTCACGGAGGTCAAAGGATTTGGACGCCAAAAAGGTCATACCGAACTTTATCGCGGCGCGGAATACGCGGTTGATTTTCTGCCCAAAATCAAAGTGGAAGCGGTGGTTCCCGATGACTTGGTCGAACGCGCGATTGATGCCATCAAAAAAGCGGCACACACGGGCAAAATCGGCGACGGCAAGATTTTTGTTTATCCGGTCGAGCAAGCCATCCGCATTCGTACCGACGAAGAGGGGAATCAGGCGTTATAGGCACGTGTTCGGCAAAAAGTAAAAACCATTCGCCCAAAAGTAAAAACCTACTTTTGGGCAGTTCGGGTTTGGGCGGTTTAAAGTTTCCAAAAAAGTACCGGCAAAGCCGGTTACTTTTTTGCGTAGGGGCGAGGCTTGCCTCGCCCGAAAAACGCAAACCCCCGACTGCTTCGCAGTCACCCCCTTTTATAAAGGGGGCTAGATTCTGCGACTTCGTTTGCTAAAGCAAACGCGCGCTTAAATGACGGCGTGAGATTGAGGTTACATTCGGAAGCGCGGTGTGCCCGCCGCCTTTCCTACAAAAAATCGTCGGGGTTTTGGTCTCCACTAACTTTGCTTCGCAAAATAAGTTCCGCCCCAACCTTTGGTTTTGGTCTCCACTAACTTTGCTTCGCAAAGTAAGTTCCGCCCCAACCTTTGGTTTTGGTCTCCACTAACTTTGCTTCGCAAAGTAAGTTCCGCCCCAACCAAAGGTTGTCCCGCGATTTTTTGCTAACTATTACCGGAAAAAAGTAGGTTTTCACTTTTTGCCGATTCAACTATCGGCTATTCGATTCCACCCAATCGTAGATCGAGTCAAACAACGCCGCGCGCACAAAAATACTGCGTCCTTCTTTGCGCAACAACATTTCTTTTTGCCATTTCGACGTTAATCGGCTGATGCTCACACGCGACGCGCCCATCAGCTCCGCGTATTCTTGCGCGGAAAGGTAAATCGGAATCTCGTTCCATTCGGAGATTGTGTCGGTATAAGCGGTCAACAAGACTTTTAAAAAGACGCGTAACCGCTCGGAAAGCGGCAACGTGTAGTTGGCAATCATCGCTTCCATGTGGGATTCAAATTTGCCGATCAGGTTTTGCATGACCTGAAGCGTGAGCGCGTCCTCTTGGTGACTCCCCAGATGTTTGAACCACGTTTCAAAATCGAGGGAATAGACGGTGGACGGGCGGATTGCAGTGACATAAACATTGACGATCGTGCGTGAAATCCCGTCAATCTCGGAAAAAACACGTTCCGGCGGAATCAGACAAAACGTAAAACTTTGCCCGTTTCTGTCCACCGATGAACAAGAGACCAAACCCTCGCTCAAATAGTAGATACGCCCGTTTTTGCCGCCATGCGCGAGCGTTGCCCCGCGCTTGTACCGCTCAAGCCTGCCATAACGCACAAATATTTCGGCAAATTCGGAGGGCTCTTTGTTATAAATCCACGGTTTTTCTAAAAATACTTGTCTCATAGAAAGACTCTTTAATCTAAATGAGACCTTCGCAAAACCGGCACAGGGTTGACGAGAAGGTTTGGGTAAACGGCGTCACATCCAACCATGGGTTTTGCTAATGTCCCTAAAAACGAAAAATGACGTTTGTAGGCGTCTGGCATTTTGTAAAATTACCATAATT
>JAIRPA010000175.1 GCA_031257235.1 Burkholderiales bacterium
GTTTTGGTCTCCACTAACTTTGCTTCGCAAAGTTAGTTCCGCCCCAACCTTTGGTTTTGGTCTCCACTAACTTTGCTTCGCAAAGTTAGTTCCGCCCCAACCAAAGGTTGTCCCGCGATTTTTGGGTAATCCTTACCGCCCAAAAGTAGGTTTTTACTTTTGGGCGAAACCCTGATCCCTGACCTCTGATCCCCGAAACGTATCACAGGTAAAAACACGGTGCAAAATGTGGTTTTTTTCCCTCCAAAAACAGGTGACAGAATCAAAAACTCGCCGTAGAATCTGACTTCCTTAGTCAACTTTTGAAAGAAATGGAGGCATGTAATGGCAGATAAAACCGCGACCCTTACCTTTTCCGATGGAACGCCGGAGGTAACCTTCCCCATTCACCAAAGCAGCATCGGTCCCGATGTTGTGGATATTCGGACGCTTTACGGGAAATCGGGCAAATTCACGTTTGATCCCGGCTTCATGTCCACTGCGTCGTGCGCCTCGACGATTACTTATATCGACGGAGACAAAGGCGAGCTTCTTTATCGCGGCTACCCTATCGACGATCTTGCGCGCAATTGTAATTATCTCGATGTGTGTTACCTGCTTTTGTACGGTGATTTACCCACACCGGCAGAACGCCAACGTTTTGACTCGCTCATTTTGCACCACACCATGGCGCACGAGCAAATCCATTTTTTCATGCGCGGCTTTCGCCGTGACGCCCACCCGATGGCCGTCTTGACCGGCTTGGTCGGCGCGATGTCCGCGTTTTATCCTGATTCAATGAACGTTCACGATCCCAAAGTTCGTGAAACTTCCGCCATTCGCCTGATTGCCAAATTGCCGACTTTAGTCGCCATGGCTTATAAGTATTCAATCGGCGAACCTTATATGTATCCCGACAACACGCTTTCTTACGCGGGCAATGTGTTAAGAATGCTGTTTGCCACTCCTTGCGAACAATTTGTCGTCAATCCGGTATTGGAGCGCGCGTTGGATCGCATTCTGATATTGCATGCCGACCACGAACAAAACGCCTCCACCTCCACCGTGCGTCTGTGCGCCTCTTCCGGCACCAACCCGATTGCCGCGATTGCCGCGGGGATCGCCTGCTTGTGGGGTCCCGCGCACGGCGGCGCCAACGAAGCCTGCTTGAACATGTTGACCCAACTGCAAGCGCAAGGCGGCGTTGAAAAAATCGGCGAATTTATCTCGCAGGTCAAAGACAAAACGAGCTCGATTCGTCTGATGGGTTTTGGACATCGTGTTTATAAAAATTACGATCCGCGCGCAAAACTGATGCGTGAAACCTGCCACGAAGTCTTAGGTAACTTAGGACTTCAAAACGATCCTTTGTTCAAACTTGCCATGAAACTGGAACAAATCGCGCTGGAAGACGATTATTTTATTTCCCGCAAACTTTATCCGAACGTGGATTACTATTCGGGGATTGTTCAAAAAGCCATCGGTATTCCGCCGCAACTTTTTACGGCAATCTTCGCTTTAGCGCGAACCATCGGCTGGATCGCCCAATTAAACGAAATGATTACAGACCCCGAATACAAAATCGGGCGTCCGCGTCAAAGTTATGTCGGTGAAAAATTGCGTCATGTCAAACCTTACGCAGGAAACTAACCCCTAACATTACGGCAGGCTATAAAGTCTGCCGTATTTTCATTTGAGTCACCAACGCTTATGAGAATCACCCACCACTCCGATCCTTTATTTGGCGGGAACGCGCCTTTTGTTGAGGAAAAATACGAACAGTATTTAAGCGATCCCGAATCCGTTTCACAAGAATGGCGAGACTATTTTGACAAACTGCGCGGCAATACCCGTGATGTGGCACATAGGGCGGTGATCCGTGCCTTTGAAAAGATCAGCAAAACGCCGGTGAAAGTTGCCAACGCGCAACATTCTTCGACCGCGGAAAACGAACAGGCGCACAAGCAAGCCGCCGTTCAATTGCTCGTCAGCCGCTTCAGAATGTTGGGGCTCATGCAAGCCAATCTTGACCCTTTAAAGCGACACGGCGCGGTCAATCTGCCGGAGCTGGACCCGGCCACTTACGGGTTTACGCCTGCCGACATGGAAACGGTGTTTTCGACGGGTTCGCTTAATAATTCCCCCCGCGCAAAATTAAAAGACATTTTGCATCAGTTGCGACAAACCTATTGTCGAACCTTGGGCGCGGAGTTTATGTACATGACCAACACCGCGCGCCGCGAATGGTTGCGGGAGCAATTGGAAACCGCTTACGGTTGTCGTGAATTTTCCTCTGACGAAAAACGTTTCATATTAGAGCGATTGACGGCGGCGGAAACGTTGGAGCGCTATCTTCATACACGCTACATCGGTCAAAAACGCTTTTCGGGAGAAGGCGGCGAAACCTTAACGCCGATGCTCGATCATTTAATTCAAAAAGCAGGTGCGGATGGCGTCTCCGAAATCATCATCGGAATGGCGCATCGTTCACGCCTGAATATATTAGTCAACACGATGGGCAAAATGCCCACCGAGCTTTTTGGCGAGTTTGAGGGCAAAGTCCCTCAAGATTTGCCAAGCGGCGACGTGAAATACCATAAAGGTTTTTCATCGAACGTGACCACGCCGGGCGGCCCGGTGCATTTATCGCTGGCGTTTAACCCTTCCCACTTAGAGATTGTCAATCCGGTGGTGGAAGGTTCCGTGCGCGCGCGGCAACGTCGCAAAAAAGATTTAACCGGCGATAAAGTTTTGCCCTTGTTGATCCACGGCGACGCCGCGATTGCCGGACAAGGAGTGAATCAGGAAGTCTTAAATATGGCGCAAACGCGCGGTTATACCACCGGCGGCACCATACACATCATCATCAACAATCAAATCGGTTTTACCACCTCTGACCCCCGCGACACGCGCGGCACGACGTATTGCACCGATATTGCCAAGATGATCGAAGCCCCGATACTGCATGTCAACGCCGACGATCCCGAAGTCTCGTTGTTTGCGATGGAGATCGCTCTTGCCTTTCGTCAGAAGTTTCATCAAGATATTTTCATTGATCTTGTCTGCTATAGAAAATTGGGTCACAACGAAGCCGACGAGCCGATGATGACGCAACCTTTGATGTATAAAAGTATTCATAAGCATCCCGGCACGCGCAGCTTGTACGCCGACTTTTTAGAGCAAAGCGGAGTCATTCAAGAAGGCGTTGCCGAGAAAATGGTCATGAATTACCGCGAGGCGTTGGATCGCGGAGAACACACCAATAAAACCATATTATCGAATTACCAAAAGCCGGAACCTTCGCTTTGGCCTCAATATAAAAACAAACACTGGACAGAACCTTTTGACGCGCGTCTGGATTTGGCGCATTTACAAAAGCTCGCGCGCAAATTATCCGAGCTTCCGCCCAACTTTAAACTGCACCCCCGTGTTGAAAAAGTCATTGCCGATCGTCGCCTGATGGCAGAGGGCAAGCTCCCTTTGGATTGGGGCATGGCGGAAAATTTAGCGTATGCGGTATTGTTGGATCGAGGCTACCCGATACGTATCTCCGGCGAGGATGTCGGGCGCGGTACGTTCTCTCATCGTCACGCGGTGTTGCACGATCAAAACCGCGAACGTTGGGATTCCGGCATCTGGATTCCCTTGCAAAACATCAAACCGCATCAACCCGAATTTGAAATCATTGATTCGGTGTTGACCGAAAACGCGGTCTTGGCGTTTGAATACGGCTATTCCATTTCCTCTCCGGAAAAATTGGTCATCTGGGAAGCGCAATTCGGCGATTTTGCCAACGGCGCGCAAGTCGTCATTGATCAGTTCATCAGCTCCGGTGAAGTCAAATGGGGAAGAATGAGCGGGTTGACGCTTTTGTTGCCGCACGGCTATGAGGGGCAAGGACCCGAACACTCCTCTGCCCGCCCGGAGCGCTATCTGCAACTCTGCGCGCAAGAAAACATGCAGTTTGTCGTTCCCTCCACCCCGGCGCAAATTTATCATTTGTTGTGTCGGCAGATGGTTCGTCCTTACCGAAAACCCTTGATTGTGATGACGCCCAAAAGTTTGTTGCGCCATAAAGAGGCAGTCTCTGATCTTCGTCTTTTAAGCGACGGATATTTTCATACCGTCATCGGCGACGAAACCGCAAAACCCAAGCAGGTCAAACGCATCATTCTGTGCGCCGGCAAAGTCTATTACGAGCTCAATGAGTATCGTATCGCCCACCATCGGGACGATGTAGCGATTGTGCGTTTAGAACAACAATACCCCTTCCCGCACGACGCCTTCAAAGCTGAAATGCTTCGTTATCCCCACGCAAAAGAAATCCTATGGTGTCAAGAAGAGCCGCAAAATCAGGGCGCGTGGTATCGTCTGCGTTCTTGTTTTCAACGGTATTGCGCCCCTGATCAAACGCTTGCTTTTGCGGGGCGCGATCTTTCCGCCTCTCCTGCCGTAGGCTATGCTGTCAAGCATGCCGCCGAACAACAAAAGGTGGTCGAAGACGCTTTTTCTCCCATTGAAACTTTAGCCAAAGGCGCTAACGCTTCCCAAGACTAATATTTTATCTATTTAAATAAACTCAAATTTTATATTTAAATGTTATCCATGATTGAAAGGATTAAAAATGAAAGTTGAAATTAAAGTCCCTCAGCTCCCCGAATCCGTTTCCGAAGCCACTTTAGTGCAATGGCGCAAAAAAGTCGGAGACACGATTGTCAGAGATGAAAATTTAATTGACCTTGAAACCGATAAAGTGGTGCTTGAGCTTCCCGCGCCGCAAGCCGGTGTGATTGCCGAGATTGTGGCAAAAGACGGCGCCACTGTTAAAACCGGAGAAATCATTGCTTATATCGAAACCACCGTTGCCGCGCAAAGACAATCCGCCAAAAGCCAATCGCCCTCTCCTGCCGAAAAACCGGAAACCTCACCGCCGATCACCGCTTTGCCTGCCGCCCGTAAATTGATGGAAGAACATGGGATGACCGAAAATGCCGTCCAAGGAACGGGACGCGGCGGTCGTGTCACCAAAGAAGATGTTTTGGCGGCGATCAACCCTCCCGCCACCGCCGCGGCGTCCCCCTTAACGTCCGCCTCCCCTGCCGATCGCGTGGAACAACGTGTTCCGATGTCGCGCTTGCGTCAACGGGTTGCCGAACGGCTTTTGCAATCGCAACAAGAATGCGCCATGTTGACGACGTTCAACGAGGTCAACATGAAACCGATTATGGACTTACGCGCCTCCTATAAAGACGCTTTTGAAAAAGCCAATGGCGTGCGCTTGGGGTTCATGAGTTTCTTTATCAAAGCCGCCGTTTACGCGTTGAAGAAATATCCGATTGTGAATGCCTCCATCGACGGCACGGATGTGGTCTATCACGGCTATTTTGATATTGGTATTGCCGTGGGCAGCGAGCGCGGCTTGGTCGTGCCGGTGTTGCGCGATGCCGATCAGCTTTCGTTTGCGGATACCGAACGCGCCATTGCGGACTTCGGCGCACGCGCCAAAGAAGGCAAATTAACCATCGAAGAATTGTCCGGCGGCACGTTTACGATCAGTAACGGCGGCGTCTTCGGGTCATTGATGTCCACCCCCATCATCAACCCGCCGCAATCGGCAATCTTGGGCGTACACGCCACCAAAGAACGCCCTGTGGTAGAAAACGGACAAATCGTGATCCGCCCGATGAATTATCTGGCGTTATCGTATGATCATCGTTTGATCGACGGGCGCGAAGCTGTCTTGACCTTAGTCGCCATTAAAGAAGCGCTTGAAGACCCGGTGAGAATTTTGTTGGATGTATAACCCGTTACGCGCAAAAGTAAACCCCTACTTTTGCGCGGTGTTATTTGCAAAAAAGTACCGGCGAAGCCGGATACTTTTTTGTAGGAAAAGCGGGGGTCGTTGGAATTTGCAAAAAAGCACCGGCGGAGCCGGATGCTTTTTTGTAGGAAAAACGAAGGTATTGAAAGAACTTTATGTCTCAAAACCAAAACTTTGATGTAGTTGTAATCGGCGCAGGACCCGGCGGTTATATTGCCGCCATTCGCGCCGCCCAATTAGGCTTTTCTGTCGCCATTGTCGATAAAACCGCGCGCGCCAACGGCAAACCCGCGCCGGGCGGCACCTGTACCAACGTCGGGTGTATTCCCTCCAAAGCCTTGTTGCAATCGTCCGAACATTTTGATGCGGCAAGCTCCCACTTTGCCGAACACGGCATCACGATTAAAGAACCCGCCATCGACGTTGCCAAAATGATGGCGCGAAAAAATAAAATCGTGATGCAAACCAACGAAGGTATTCTCTATCTTTTCAAGAAAAATAAGATAGCGTTTTTTCAAGGGGTTGCCTCGTTGGCTAAGAAAAATGAAGACCGTTGGGTCATCAAC
>JAIRPA010000187.1 GCA_031257235.1 Burkholderiales bacterium
TTTTTGGGGTTTTTTTTTTTTTTGTTGGGGTGTTTTGGGTTTGGGGTGTGGGGTTTTTGGGGTTTGGGGTTAGGGGTTAGTGGTTAGTGGTTAGTGGGTAGTGGGTAGTGGGTAGTGGTTAGGGGTTAGGGGATCAGGGGTCAGAAGTCAGGGATCAGAGCTCGTCATTCTGCGCGAAGAAAAGCGAAGTCGCAGAATCCACGCCGCCAAAGGCGGCGGACGCGCAAAGCGCGTCGTCATTGCGGGTCACTTCCTTCGGTCGCCGCAATGAGGGTGTTTCTGATCTCTAACCACTAACCACTAACCACTGATTCCTGATTCACTTTTTGCCGAACGAATTTCTACGCCGGTCTTGTGGAAGGCTCTGTCGGGTTGTCGTCTTGGACGGAAGAGGGGTGATGCCGATTCGGTGGAGTGCCGGAGGAGCCGGTGGCTTTCGGCGGACGCGGCGGACGATTCCCCATGATGTCGCTGATTTGATCGCTATCTAGTGTTTCAAATTCCATCAGCGCGGCGGTCATGTTTTCGACCTTGTCGCGGTTTTCTTCCAGCAGGCGACGCGCCAGCGCGTATTGCGTGTCGATGATCAAACGAATCTCGGAATCGACCTCGCGCATGGTTGCCTCAGAAACATTTTGATGCGTGGTGACGGAACGCCCTAAAAAGACTTCGCTGTCGTTTTCACCATAGACCATGGTGCCCATTTTTTCGGACATGCCGAAGCGCATCACCATGTCGCGCGCCATTTTGGTGGCGCGTTCAAAGTCGTTCGAGGCACCCGTTGAAACACGGTGGACAAAAAGCTCTTCGGCGACGCGACCGCCAAAAAGAATGGCGATTTCGTTCAACATTTGATCTTTATAGAGGCTGATTCGATCGCGTTCGGGAATTTGCCACGTGACCCCCAAGGCGCGACCGCGCGGCACGATGGTGACTTTGTGCACAGGGTCGGTTCCGGGCAAAAGACGCGCCACTACCGCATGACCGGATTCGTGATACGCCGTGGCTTTCTTTTCGTCTTCGGTGAGAATCATGGAGCGACGTTCAGGACCCATGAAGATTTTGTCTTTGGCGCGCTCAAAATCCTCCATATCCACCAAACGCTTGTTGCCGCGGGCGGCAAAAAGGGCGGCTTCGTTCACCAGATTCGCCAAATCCGCCCCCGAAAACCCCGGTGTGCCACGCGCAATAATATCGGCTTTCACGTCATCGGAAAGCGGCACTTTGCGCATGTGAACTTTTAAAATTTGCTCGCGCCCGCGAATGTCCGGCAGGGGAACAACGACTTGTCGATCAAAACGCCCCGGACGCAATAACGCCGGATCAAGAACATCAGGGCGGTTGGTCGCGGCAATCACGATCACGCCGGAGACCCCTTCAAACCCGTCCATTTCGACCAACAACTGATTGAGCGTTTGCTCGCGCTCGTCGTTTCCGCCGCCCAAACCCGCGCCGCGTTGACGCCCGACCGCGTCGATTTCGTCAATGAAGATGATGCAGGGCGCGGATTTTTTTGCCTGCTCGAACATGTCGCGGACCCGCGCCGCGCCGATGCCGACAAAAAGCTCGACAAAATCCGAGCCGGAAATCGAGAAAAACGGAACTTTAGCCTCGCCGGCAATCGCTTTGGCGAGCAGGGTTTTGCCCGTGCCGGGCGCGCCGACCATCAAGACGCCGCGCGGAATCCGCCCGCCCAACTTTTGAAATTTTGAGGGATCACGCAGGAAATCGACCAATTCCTGGACCTCTTCTTTTGCCTCATCGCAACCGGCGACATCGGCAAACGTGACCGAGTTATTGTGATCATCCAGCATCCGCGCGCGGCTTTTTGAAAAGGAAAACGCGCCCCCCTTGCCGCCGCCCTGCATTTGGCGAATCAGGAAAAACCACAACCCGATGATGAGCAGTAAAGGCGCAGAGGTGATTAAAATCTCCGCCAAAAGCCCGCGCCCTTCTTCTTTGGCTTCAACCTTGACGCCGCCTTTGATTAAATCATCGACCAGCCATAAATCGTGCGGGGTGAAGGTGATGTGTTTTTTGCGATCGTCTTTGGCGACCCATGAGATTTTATTGCCGTCAATAAAGGCGGATTCCACCAGCCCTTCCGAGGCTTTTTGTTTGAATTCCGAATAGGCGACCGGTTGCCCTGTAGCCGCCGGCTCTCCGAATTGGCGAACCGCCATCAACAAAACAACCACGGTGATGACACCGATGACGATATTTCTGGATAAATTGTTATTCAACACATGCTCCTTGATTGCGACCTTTTTTAGAAAACGACACATCTCGGAAAGGTCTTGTATTGCGCATCTTAAAGGCTTGGCAAGTTTTAAGCCACACAAACGCTATTCTAACGTATGGGTGCGGGGTTTTTTAAACGATTTCCCGACAAGATACACCTCGCGGCTTTTGTCGCGTGATGCCTTGGGCTTGCGGACATAGACTTTCTCAAAGCATTGCGTCATTTCATCACGAAAACCGTCAAACCCCGACCCCTGAAAAACTTTGACGACCATCGCGCCGCCTTCAGCGAGCCGATTGACCGCAAAATCCAACGCCAATTCGGCAAGATGAATCGCCCGCGCCTGATCCGCCACCGCGATACCCGATAGATTGGGGGACATGTCCGATAAAACAAGGTCTATTTTCTTGCCGTTTAAGCGCGAT
>JAIRPA010000005.1 GCA_031257235.1 Burkholderiales bacterium
TAAAGCCTGCCACCCCCTTTTATAAAGGGGGCTTTTTTATTCGGCAAAAAGTGAAAACCTACTTTTTGCCGGTAATAGTTAGCAAAAAAGGACAGGCAAAGCCTGATCCTTTTTTGTAGGAAAGGCGAATGTTGCAAACCCCCGTCAGGCTAAAGCCTGCCACCCCCTTTTATAAAGGGGGCTTTTTTATTCGGCAAAAAGTGAAAACCTACTTTTTGCCGGTTGAAGTCACCCAAAAAGCACCGGCAAAGCCGGATACTTTTTGGTAGGAAAGGCGATAAAACCGGATTGCGGGTCGAGCCCGCTTGTGACGACGTTTCTGATTCCTGACCTCTGATCCCTGATCCCTGATTCTGCTAAACTTCCCTTCTTTTGCGTCAGATCAGGAAACTCATGTTTGATTCTTTAACCGAGCGTTTATCGCGTGTCGTCAAAACCTTGAAAGGCGAGGCGCGTTTGACCGACGCCAATATTCAGGAAGCCCTGCGTGAAGTGCGTTTGGCTTTGTTGGAAGCCGACGTTGCCCTGCCGGTGGTGCGCGAGTTCATCGCGCGTATCCGCGAAAAAGCGGTGGGCGAAGAGGTCATCGGCTCGTTGACCCCCGGTCAGGCGTTGGTAGGGGTGGTTCAACGGGAGTTGACCGCCATCATGGGCGAGACCGCCGTGCCTTTGAACCTTGCCACCACCCCGCCGGCGGTGATTTTGATGGCGGGCTTGCAGGGGGTGGGCAAAACCACCAGCGCGGCAAAATTGGCGCGTTTGCTGATTGAATCCAAGAAAAAAGTCTTAATGGTGTCGGCAGACGTTTATCGTCCTGCGGCCATCGCGCAATTGGAAACGCTGGCCAAGCAAATCGGCGCGGATTTTTTCCCCGCGTCTCCCGACCAAAAACCGGTATCCATTGCTCTGGGGGCTTTGGATTGGGCTAAGCGGCACGCCCACGACGTGTTGATTGTGGATACCGCCGGACGAACCCAAGTGGATCAGGCGATGATGGAAGAAATCGCCGCCTTGCATCAGGCGGTTTTGCCGATCGAAACGCTCTTGGTGGTGGACGCCATGCAGGGACAAAACGCCGTCAATACGGCGCTTGCCTTCAAAGAAACCCTGCCGCTTTCCGGTGTGGTCTTAACAAAATTAGACGGGGATTCCCGCGGCGGTGCGGCGCTTTCGGTGCGGCAGATCACCGGTGCGCCGATTAAATTTGTCGGCGTTTCGGAGAAGTCCGACGGTTTGCAGGTCTTTCATCCTGAAAGAATGGCGTCCCGCATTTTGGGCATGGGCGACGTGTTGTCGCTCATCGAAGAAGCGCAGCGTTCGGTGGATGCCGAAAAAGCGCACCGGCTGGCGACAAAACTCAAGTCCGGCAAGGGGTTTACGCTGGAAGATTTTAAAGATCAGATCGGGCAAATGCGTCAAATGGGCAGTATGCAAAAACTGATCGAAAAACTGCCCGCCGAGTTTGCCAAAGCCGCGCAAAGCGCGCCGGTCTCCGATAAAAAAATCGCGCGGATGGAGGGCATCATCAATTCGATGACCCGCGCGGAGCGCAAAACCCCGGAACTCATCAAAGCCTCGCGCAAAAAGCGCATTGCCGCCGGCGCGGGCGTGCCGGTTCAGGAAGTCAATCAGCTTTTAAAGCAATTTGAACAAACGCAAAAGGTGATGAAAATGGTGTCCAAAGGCGGGTTGGGCAAAATCGCGCGCGGTTTTCGCGGCGGTTTTCCGCAAATGCGCTAAACTAATCGCTTTACACCATTGCCTTGTGTCTTGTTTTTACCGCTATGACCCAATCTGAACATCCAAACCGTCTCACCGGCTATTTTTTGTTGGCGATGCCCAAGCAGGGCAGCAAAGCGCCCGCAAAGTCTCCTCTTCCGCCTCCGCCGGACGCTCCCGTTGAAGAAGAAACACCTTTTTCCGGCTCGCTTATTTATTTGTGCGAACACAACGACGAAGGCGCGTTCGGCATCGTGGTCAACCGTCAAACCGGCTTGACGGTGGAACAGTTGATCGAAGGCGCGGGGCTTTTAAACGTTCATGTCACGCCGGACAACCGTTGGCGCGGCGTGCCGGTGTATTGGGGCGGTCCCGTGCGCAACGATCGCGGGTTCATCCTGCATCAGCCCTTAGGGCAATGGCAAACCACGTTGACGGTCAGCGACGATGTCGGCATGACCACCTCGCGCGATCTACTGGAGGCGATGGCGTCGGGGAACGGTCCCGATAACGCGCTGGTGTCATTGGGTTATGCCGGGTGGACAGCCGGGCAACTGGAGCAGGAGTTAGCGCAAAACGTTTGGGTGCCGATTTCCTGCCGTGATGCCGCCACCTTGTTGTTTCGTTGCGCGCCCGATGAGCGCGTTTCCTACGCGATCAAACAATTGGGCGTGGACCCGCGTCATTTCACCGCCGAAGGCGGCAACGCCTAACGGCGCGCCCGTTTTCCGATTCTGTTTTTTTATTCATCATGTTGCCCGCGATGACCTTGTTGGCGTTCGATTACGGGCACAAAAAAATCGGGGTGGCCATCGGCAATACCATTTCCAAAAGCGCGCGCGCCTTGTTGACGATTCCCACCGCCTCGCGTGACGCCGAAATTTTGGCGTTGATTCGTGAATGGTCGCCGGACGGTTTTGTTGTCGGGCTACCCGTGCATGCGGACGGTACGCCTCACGCCATGACAGGAAAAGCGCGTCTTTTCGGCGAGTGGCTTTACAAGCGGTTTTCAAAACCCGTGGTCTTTGCCGATGAACGATTAACCACGCAAGCCGCGCAATCGTGGCTTGATGAACAAAAAATTCCCCCCAAAGAGGCGCGACAACGCCGCGACGCGGTGGCCGCGCAAATTATTTTGCAGGCTTATTTTGATGAGGATATTGATGGCTTTACCCAATCTTGACACACACTTTCAATCGCTTTTGGAGCAAATGCGCGCGACGATGAATCCCGAATCGGTCTTAATCACGGTGTCGTCCGACGCCGAAAAACTCGCCCGGCGATTGGTCCCTCTTTTGGGCGAAAACGTGACGGTTTATTCGTACCGGCAGCTCTCTGATTTATCCGACAGCACCCTATTGACCTTGAACCGCGCGCCGATGGTGTTGATTTCCGCGGTGTTGGGCAACGGGGAAATCGAGCTTTCCGTGGCGCATCTTTTACGTGCGATCGGGTTGCGCTCGCCGATTTTGTTGGCCGCACTCGCGGATCGGGGCGGGCGTACCGTGCCGATCGAAGCCGACATGAACGGCGGGGATTTGATCGTCGCCGAATCGTTGAGCGTGAGCTTGAACGAGGAGGCGACGGACTGGATGTAGGGGTTCGGCAAAAAGTAAAAACCTACACTCGACGGCAAAAAGTGGACCTTTTTGGCGGATAAAGTTGCCAAAAAAGGACAGGCAAAGCCTGATCCTTTTTTGCGTAGGGGCGAGGCTTGCCTCGCCCGAAAAACGCAAACCCCCGACTTTCGCTGCCACCCCCTTTTGTAAAGGGGGCTTGGATTCTGCGACTTCGTTTGCTTCGCAAACTTGCGCTTAAATGACGGAGCTCTGATTCCTGAAACCCAATCCGTTTTTACCGCCGTTTATACAAAAAAGGATCAGGCTTTGCCTGTCCTTTTTTGCTGACTTTTACCGCCCAAAAG
>JAIRPA010000038.1 GCA_031257235.1 Burkholderiales bacterium
TGCCACCCCCTTTTATAAAGGGGGCTTGAACTTTGTCGGAACGGGCAAGCCCGTCCCCCACGATAAAATCACGAAAAAAAATCGCGGAGACCCGCGATTTTTTTTTGGCGAACCACCCAAACCGGCGTGGATTACAACGCCGCTTTTGCCTGTTCCGCAATTTTGGAAAACGCCGCTTTATCGTAAACCGCGAGATCGGCAAGCACTTTACGATCAATTTCGATCGACGCTTTTTTAAGCCCGTTGATGAAGGTGCTGTACGTCATCCCCAATTCACGAACGGCCGCGTTAATACGTGCAATCCACAACATACGAAAATCGCGCTTTTTGGTGCGACGGTCACGATACGCATATTGACCGGCTTTCATCACCGCTTCTTTGGCGATACGGAACACCGCATTGCGACGACCGCGATAACCTTTGGCTTGATTTAATACTTTTTTGTGCCGCGCGCGCGCGGTCACACCACGTTTGACTCTTGGCATTTGTGTTCTCCTTACGCGTAGGGCAGCATCGCTTTGACAGCGGCTACATTGGTTTCATGAACAGAGGTTGACCCGCGAAGCTGACGTTTGTTTTTCGTCGTTCTTTTGGTCAAGATGTGACGTTTAAACGCTTGCGCGCGTTTGAGCGTCCCGTTTCCGCGCACGCGAAAGCGTTTTTTCGCGCCCGACTTGGTTTTCATTTTAGGCATAAGCCCTCCTTCTTTCTTTTAAATGCCTTCAGCGGCGACCGCAACTTGCAACCTTCGCACAACATCCTACCGTTCAGGATGATGCTTTGGTCTCGGCAAGCGGTGCTTGATTGCCGTCTTCCGACTTGTTAGGGTGATGCATTTTTTTGGGTACTGCTTTCTTGGGGGCAAGCATCATCACCATTTGCTTGCCTTCAAGTTTGGGATACTGTTCAATCTGCGCGAACTCTTCGGTTTCGGCTTTAATACGATCAATCAGGCGAACGCCAAATTCCTGATGCGCCATCTCACGACCACGAAAACGAAGGGTGACTTTAACTTTGTCTCCCTCCGAGAGAAAGCGAGAAAGATTGCGCATTTTGATCAGATAATCGCCCTCGTCCGTGCCGGGGCGAAACTTAATTTCTTTGATCTGAATTTGCTTTTGCTTCTGCTTTGCCTCGTGCTGTTTTTTGGCTTCATGGTATTTAAACTTGCCATAATCCATGATCCGACAAACAGGGGGTTTTGCCAAAGGGGCAATCTCGACTAGGTCAAGATCGACAGCCGCGGCTTCGTGCAATGCCCGTAAAAGAGAGACGACGCCGAGTTGTTTTCCTTCCGCGTCCACCAGACGCACTTCCGATGCGGTAATCTCGTGATTGATCCGCTGAGCCTTTTCTTGATTGATCGCTTTCTCCTAAAATCTCATAAAAAACCGCGCATGAAACCCCAACGCTCCGGGTCAACGACGATTCGCGCGCTCTTCCCGGAAAAGCGCCAATAAAGAATCTAATGTCATCACCCCTAAATCGGAACCGCTTCGGGTACGCACGGCAACGGTACGAGCCTGCATTTCTTTGTCACCGACTATCAATTGATACGGCAATTTCTGCAAGCTGTGCTCGCGGATTTTATAAGTAATCTTCTCATTACGCAAATCCGAAATGACACGAAAGCCCGCGCGGGACAAGGTTTGTTGGATTTCGCGCGCATATTCGACATGCCGCTCGGTAATACTGATGACAACGGCTTGCGTCGGGGCTAACCAAAACGGCAAAGCGCCGGCATGATTTTCAATCAAAATGCCGATGAACCGCTCAAACGAACCGACAATGGCGCGGTGCAACATCACGGGCGTTTTGCGCGAATTATCTTCATCGACATACTCCGCGCCTAAGCGGTTGGGCATAAAAAAGTCAACCTGCATCGTCCCGCACTGCCACGAGCGCCCTAAAGAATCTTTCATGTGGTATTCGATTTTCGGTCCGTAAAACGCGCCCTCGCCCGGCAATTCCTGCCATGTCGTGTCGCAGGCGTCCAAACCGTTGCGCAATGCCGCCTCCGCCAAATCCCACACGCGATCGTCGCCGATGCGATGTTCGGGGCGAAGCGCGATTTTGACCGAGACATCGGTGAATCCAAAATCTTGGTAAACCTTCAATACCAACGAATGAAAGGCGATGACCTCAGATTGAATTTGCGATTCGGTGCAGAAAATATGACCATCATCTTGCGTGAACCCGCGCACGCGCATGATGCCGTGCAAGGCGCCGGAAGGCTCGTTTCGGTGACACGATCCGAACTCGCCGTAACGCAACGGCAGATCGCGGTAACTGCGCAAATCGGAGTTAAAAATCAACACGTGACCGGGGCAATTCATCGGCTTGATTGCAAAAACACGTTTTTCGGATTCGGTAATGAACATGTTTTCCTGATAGTTTTCCCAGTGTCCCGATTTTTCCCAGAGCGATTTATCAATGATCTGCGGGCAGCGCACCTCCTGATAACCGTTGTTGCGATAGACATTACGCATGTATTGCTCGACTTCCTGCCAAATCGACCACCCTTTCGGATGCCAAAACACCATGCCGGGGGCTTCGTCCTGCAAGTGGAAAAGATCGAGCTGTTTGGCTAATTTGCGGTGATCGCGTTTTTCGGCTTCTTCGATTCGATGCAGATACGCCTCTAAATCTTCTTTTTTTGCCCACGCCGTGCCGTAAATGCGTTGCAACATTTCGTTTTTGGAATCCCCGCGCCAATACGCCCCCGCGACTTTCATCAGTTTGAAAACTTTGAGCTTGCCGGTGGAAGGCACGTGCGGACCGCGGCACAGATCAATGAAGCCGCCTTCGCGGTACAAAGAAATCGGCTCGTTGGAGGGAATGGAGGCGATGATTTCGGCTTTATAGTGTTCGCCCATTTGGGAAAAAAACGCGACGGCTTCGTCGCGGGGCATTTCCGATCGAACCACCGGCTCGTCTTTTTTGGCAAGCTCCGCCATTTTGGCTTCAATCGCCGCCAAATCTTCGGGCGTGAACGGGCGTTTGAAGGAAAAATCGTAGTAAAACCCGTCTTCGATGACAGGCCCGATCGTGACCTGCGCTTCGGGAAACAACTGCTTGACCGCATACGCCAAAAGGTGCGCCGTGGAATGCCGAATCAGCGAAAGACCGTCCTCGTCTTTATCGGTGATGATGGAAACCTTTGCATCCTGCTTCACGGTAAATGAAGTATCGACCAAGACGCCCTCCACCCGTCCGGCTAAAGCGGCGCGCGCCAAACCGGTGCCGATCGAGGCGGCAATTTCGGCAACCGTGACAGGATGCTCAAACGTTTTTTGGTTTCCGTCAGGCAGGGTAATTACGATCATCATTTATCCTCAAACGAGATTTAGACGTGGTGCCACAAGTCAAAACGCAACAAAAAAGCGCGGTGCGCCGCGCTTTTGTTCGGAGCGCGAACGAATGGCGCTCGCGGATTTCATCTCAAAGGGCGCGAAGAAAAAAAGCCGCGCCCCCCATAAAATTCATTGGTAGGCGATATTGGGTTCGAACCAACGACCTCCACGATGTCAACGTGGCGCTCTAACCAACTGAGCTAACCGCCTAAAAGCGCGACATTATACCAGAATCGGATCGTGTCGGTAGTGGGGGCAAAATTCTCCCCCCTCCTTACACCCCCGCCCATGAAGCACCGTGCCAATCCTCCCCTCCCCCCACTTGGGCGAAACCGGGCGGTTTTGCAAAGATGCCCGTTTGGAAAAACGGCATCTTCGCGTTA
>JAIRPA010000043.1 GCA_031257235.1 Burkholderiales bacterium
TATTTTTGAAAATCATCATGGACATTCTGCGTTTGATTATTCGTCTCCCGTTTCTCATCGCCGGAATCATTTACGGCTTCTTGTGGGCGCTCTTTGGCTTTCTTTCCTTTTTGTTCAAGCCGATCATAGGCGATATTTCGTGGGAATGTCCTCTTTGGCTGTCGATGTTGATTCGCGGCGGGAAAAGGCTTGAAACTTTTTCGGAGCGTCATCCCAAAGCCATTGCCGCGGGCACCTTGGGGGTGATTGTCGCCGGCTTTGCCGCATATGCCACGTATCTTTGGGTCGAAAGCCGTCCGCGCCCCATCGAAGTAGCACCCATCGGCAAAAACGAAATTGTGGCGGAAGTCCGCGCTCCGATGGCGACGGACTACACCCAAGAGCCTTTGAGTTTTCCCCGCCTGCAACTGCGTTTTTCGGAATCTGCCGCGCCCACCGAAAAAATCGGCAAAGCAATCACCGAGGGGATTGTGTTGTTGCCCGAAAAAAAGGGAACTTGGCAGTGGTCTGACGACCAAACCTTAACCTTCACTCCCGAAGACGATTGGAAAATCGAAGAGCCGTATAAAATCACGCTGGAGACTCAAAAACTCTTGGCGGAACAAGTCACGCTTCATCAAACCGTCTATACTTTTAATACCGCGCCTTTTACCGTGAGCGTGCCGGAAAGCGAGCTTTATCAAAACCCCGATAAACCGTCAGAAAAAAATGCCGTCTTTAAAGTTAAATTCTCTCATCCGGTGGATGCCGCGAGTTTTGAAAAGCGCGTGGGGTTATCTCTTCAAACGGTCGAAAAACAACATACGCTGAATAAGTCGTTTCCTTTTGCCATCAAATACGATCAAAAGAAATTAACGGCATGGGTCCGTTCGGGTTTGGTCACGTTGCCCGATGTCGATAGTGAAATGAAATTAACCATTGCCGAGGGCGTTACCTCAACACTTCCCGGCAAGGCGGGCAAAACCAAGGTTTCGATGGCACAAACCGTTCTTGGGGCTTATCAAAATATCGTCAAAAACATAGAACCCACATTTGCGGAAAATGATCGCAATGAAGTCACGCAAATTCTGGCGGTCTCGCTCATGGATGCGGTGAATCCCAAAACCTTTGCGCCGCACATCAAAGCGTGGGTGTTCCCTGAAAACTATAATCGGCTCTACATCAACGAGGATGCCTTACAAGACGCCATTCCCTTGAGTCTTGAATTAGAAAATCCCTCCACGGCGGAATCTACCCTTGCGTTTAAATATAAAGCCGACCCCAAAAGATATATCTATGTCAAGGTTGATAAAGATATTGAAACGGTGGGTGGGTATAAGGCAAAAAGCGCGTCTTACTTTGCAACAAGCGTTCCGCATTTTCCGCAAGTGTTAAGGTTTGCCAATCAAGGTGCGGTGTTGCCGTTGATCGGGGATAAAAAAATCGGCGTGTTGGCGCGTGGTTTAAACGGGGTACAGCTTGAAATCAAGCGCGTGATTCCCAATCAGCTACACCACTTGTTTCCCATGAGCTGGGACGATCAATTTGCCAAAAAACATTTTGACAGCATTGCCGGTCAGGAAAATCATTTTGTCGAACGTTTTACGGTGAACCGTTCGTTAGACAACGCATCGCCCGTCAAGTCTCAATACATCGGGTTTAATTTATCGGACTTTTTGCTTAAAAAAGGAAAGCACGGCGTATTCTTATTGTCGTTGAACGCTTGGGACGCCAAAAACAATAAAGTGACCGGAATCGGCTTCGACAATAAATTGGTGATCGTCACGGATTTAGGGTTAATCACCAAAGAAGCAACGGATAAATCCTTGGATGTCTTCGTGCAGTCGATACACCAAAATAAGCCCAAAAAAGGGGTGTCGGTGTCGGTGGTTGCGCAAAACGGCAGTACGTTGGTTTCGGGTAAAACCAATGATGAAGGGCATATTGCGTTTCCGTCGCTTGCCCATTACCGATACGAGCAAACCCCTGCCATGGTCTTAGCCGATGATAACGGTGATATTTCACTGTTGCCGGCGTATTTTTATACGGGAGATCGAGAGCTTGATTTTTCACGCTTCGATGTGGGAGGCGCGGATAACGAAACCCGTGCCGGGAAACTCAACGCTTATGTGTTTTCGGATCGCGGATTGTATCGACCGGGAGATCGCGTCAATATCGGCATGATTGTTCGCGCGGAAAGTTGGTCGATTCCGGTTGGCGGCGTGCCACTGAAAGTTACGGTTTATGATCCGCGCGGCGAAACGTTTGGCGAATCATTCATCGAGGTGGACAAAACAGGGTTCAACGAATTTAATTTCACAACGCCGGATAGCGCGCCGACCGGAGATTGGATCATCAGTTTAAGTCTGGCGCGGGATACCCGTAAAGGCGGCTATGTGAACAGCGAATATACGACGCTTGGCACCGGAAAAGTATCGGTGCGCGAATTCACGCCGGACAGAATGAAAGTTCAATTGGTCTTTCAAGGAGACACAACCCAAGGTTGGGTGAAACCCGAAGCCTTGAAAGCCACTCTTTTGGCGCACAATCTTTTTGGAACGCCTGCGCAAAACCGCGTGGTGACTTCAAAACTCATCGCGCAACCGACGCAATTTATCTTTAAAGAATTTGCGGGGTATAGTTTTTACGATGCCGCGTACCATCCCGATCGTCAATTTGAGATCACGTTGGAAAACACCAAAACCGATGCTGAAGGCAAAGCGCCCTTGGCGTTGCATTTGGAAGAGCACGAACGCGCGAGTTATCGCTTATCTATATTTGCGGAAGCCTTTGAGGCGGGCGCCGGTCGAGGCGTTGCCACCACGCAAAGTGTGTATGTATCGCCCAACGATTACATGATCGGCGCGAAACCCGACGGAGAAACGGCGTACATCAATCAAAAGGATAAACGCGCACTTCATTTTATTGCCGTTAATCCCGATTTACGCACACGCGCCCTCGAAGGGTTGACCATAGACTTGATCGAAAAAAAATATGTGTCGGTTTTAACGCTGCAAGATTCGGGCATCTATAAGTATCAATCCAAACTCAGGGAAATTCCGGTGCGTTCCGAGCCGCTCGCCATCGCGCAGGGAGGAACAAACGTTGCCTTAGACACGCAAAAGCCGGGTTTATATATGTTGGTGGTCAAGAACGATAAAAACGATATTTTATATAAATCGGATTATCGGGTTGCGGGTGTGGGCAATATTGATCGCTCGTTGACCCGAAGCGCGGAGCTTAACGTCAAACTCTCCAAGAACGAATATCAATCGGGAGACACCATTGAGTTGGCGATCGACGCCCCCTATACGGGGACGGGTTTAATTACGATCGAAAAAGATAAAGTCTATGCGTGGAAATGGTTTCATACCAAAACCACAGGCACGGTACAAAAAATCACCGTGCCCAAAAACTTGAAAGGCAACGGATACGTCAATGTGCAGTTTATACGCGGGGGAGACTCCGACGAACTTTTTTTGAGTCCGCTCTCCTACAGCGTTCAACCCTTTAAGGTGAAAGCTGTTGCCGAAACCGCGTCGTTGAAAATTGACGCGCCCAAACTCATTAAACCCGGAGAACCGATGAAAATATCGGTGACGACGACCGAACCGCAAAAACTCGTCGTGTATGCGGTGGATGAAGGTATCTTGCAAGTGGCGGATTATCGCTTTATGAATCCGTTGGCTTACTTTTTTGAAAAGCGTCGCCTACAAGTCAAAAGTTTTCAGATCATTGATTTAATCATGCCGGACTTTGCCCGATTTGAGCGATTGGTGTCGGCGGCGGGCGGCGATGAGCTTGTCGCAAAGAATACGTTGGCCAACCAATTGAATCCTTTCAAGCGCAAAGTTGAAAAGCCGGTGGTGTATTGGTCAGAAATGATCGAGGTCAAAGGAAAGAAAACCCTTTCCTACACGCCGCCGGATTACTTTAACGGCACTTTGCGCGTGATGGCGGTTTCCGTGTCGGAAAATAAAATCGGCGCGGCGCAAACGCAAACCACGGTGCGGGACGATTTTGTATTAACCCCCAATGCGCCATTTGTGATGTCGCCCGGCGATCAAGTCGATGTCACACTCAATGTGTCGAATAATGTGGAGAATAACGGGCAGTCCGTTCCCGTTGCCGTGACACTGGTTGCCTCGCCGCAATTACAAGTGGTCGGAGCATCAACCGCCACGCTGACGCTTCCCGAAAAAGCGGAAGACATGGCGCGGTTCACCCTAAAAGCCAACGAAGTCTTAGGCAACGGCACGCTTCAATGTAAAGCCTCTGATAAAGATAATCCCGGCAAGCGGTTTGATACCACGCGCCAGGCGACGATCTCGGTTCGTACCGCCATGCCGGCGCTAACGCAAACCCTGATGAGACGCATGTCCGGCGACAGCG
>JAIRPA010000044.1 GCA_031257235.1 Burkholderiales bacterium
AATCGCGGGGAGACCCCGACGATTTTTTGAGGAAAAGGCGGCTTGGATTCTGCGTTTCAGAGGTCAGGTATCAGGAATCAGAAAAGTCGCAGAATCCAAGCCCCCTTTATAAAAGGGGGTGGCAGGCTTTAGCCTGACGGGGGTTTGCGTCCGCCGTTTATACAAAAAAAGGATCAGGCTCTGCCTGTCCTTTTTTTGGAAACTCCAACCGGCAAAAAGTAGGGGTTTACTTTTTGCCGAACCCTTTCAATAACGCCTTCTCCAACCGCGCAAGCCCTTCGGCAATGTCTTCGTCGGGGATGTTCAAAGGCGGTGCCAAGCGCAAGGTTTGCGGGCCTGCCGCCAAGACCAGCAAGCCTTCTTTGCCGGCGGCGGCAATGGCGTCCGGCACACGTTCCCGCCACGCGCCGTCGAGTTCGCAGCCGATCAACAAGCCCGCACTGCGAATCTCGGAAAAGCAGGAAAGACGTTCGTTGATTCGGTTAAGCCCCGCGATCAGCTTTTCGCCGCGCGCTTTAACGCCTTTTAGAAAGTCCGGCGTGTTGACGATTTCCATCACTTGGGAGGCCACCGCGCAGACAAGCGGATTCCCGCCGTAAGTCGAGCCATGCACGCCCGCGCCAAACGCGCTTGCAAACTCGTGGGTCGTCAGCATGGCGCCAATGGGGATGCCGCCGCCCAAGCCTTTCGCGGTCGTCATGATATCGGGCGTGACGCCGGCGCTTTGATAAGCGTACAACGCGCCGGTGCGACCGACGCCCGTTTGCACTTCATCAAAAATCAGCGCGGCTTTGTGCCACGAGGTTAAATGCCTGGCCAAATGAAGAAATTCTTCGGTGGCGGGGAAAATACCGGATTCACCCTGAACGGGTTCGAGAATCATCGCGCAGATTTTATCGCCGAAGCGTTCAAAGCATTCCTGCAAGGCAATGGTGTCGTTAAACGGCACGTGCGTGATGTTGGCGGGTTTGGGTCCGAACCCTGACGAATACTTGGGCTGCCCTCCGGCGGACACCGTAAATAAAGTGCGTCCGTGGAAAGCGTTGACGGCGGAAATGATTTCGACTTTTTCATGTCCGCCGTGATTGTGGGCGTAACGCCGCGCCAGTTTTAACGCGGCCTCGTTGGCTTCGGCGCCCGAATTGCAGAAAAACACGCGATCGGCAAAGGTGGATTCGGTCAATTGTTTTGCAAGGATCAAGGCGGGCTCGTTGGTCAACCAATTGGAGACGTGCCAAAGACTTTTTGCCTGTCGGGTCAAGGCTTCAACCAAGGCGGGGTGACAATGCCCCAGCGCGGAGACGGCAACGCCTGCCGCAAAATCAATGTACATTTTGTTGTGCTGATCCCAAACGCGAGATCCCTCTCCCCGCACGGGGATAAAAGGTGCCGGTGCATAGCAAGGCACCATCAGTTGATCGAACATGTCGCGCGTTATTTTTTCACCTGCCATCGTTGTGTCTCCCAAGACTTGAAGGATGAGTATGACTCACAAAAAGAGATTTTAGAACTTATGGGCGGATTTAGGGAATCAGGAATCAGAGGCCAGGGATCAGGGATCAGAAGCACCGTCATTCTGCGCGTAGCGAAGCGAAAGCAAGCGAAGTCGCAGAATTCAGCCCCCTTTATAAAAGGGGGTGGCTACGAAGTAGCCGGGGGTTTGTATTTCGCTTTTTCCTCAAAAAAATCGGCGGGGTCCCCCCGCGATTTTTTGCAAATCATTACCGGCAAAAAGTAGGTTTTTACTTTTTGCCGCCCCTGTTTTACTTTTTGCCGAACCCCGCCCATAAACAAGCGCCGCCCTTGGTTTTCATTTGTTCCAGATAGGCTTCATGTGCGGCGCGTTCTTCTTCGTTTGCCGCCAAAACCGTCAAGGGGGTGGAGGAATCGCCAAAGGCGGGCAGGGAGATCGTCGGGGCGGCGGCGGCCATCTTCAAAGACCCTTGCCCTCGCGTCAACGCCAAATACACTTCTGCTAAAAGCTGCGCGTCCAAGCACGCGCCATGCAACACGCGGTGCGCATTGGAAATATTCAAGCGTTCACACAAAGCATCTAAGGAATTACTTTTGCCCGGATATAAAGAGCGCGCCAACGCCAGCGTATCCACCACGTTGGTGTAGAGTTTTTCGCACGCGGGTTTATTCGCGCGGGCAAGCTCGGCATTCAAAAAACCAAGATCAAACGGCGCGTTGTGGATGATCCATTCGGCGTCACGGGCAAACGCGATGAACGCTTCGGCAACCTCGGCAAATTTGGGCTCGCCTTTTATGTCTTCCCAACGCATTCCGTGAATCTTGGCGGCGGCTTCATCGACTTCACGTTCGGGATTCAACCGCCAATGGCACACCTTGCCGGTGACGCGACGCGACACCATTTCCACGGCGGCAAGCTCTAAAACACGATGTCCTTCGGCGGGTTCTAAGCCGGTGGTTTCCGTATCGATGAAAATTTGACGCATGTCCGGTTATTCTTCCGGTTTGTCTTCAGGTCTTTCCCGATGAAAATTCTTGATGGCCTGTTGGATTTCGGCAATCGCAAATTCGATCTCGCCTTCGGTTAATTCCGGCGTGGGCGGCGGCCCGTCGGCGGCACTGATCGTGGTGGCGATTTCCGTTTGGAACTCGCCGGCGGAAAGCGACGCGGTTTCGGTGATGGTAGAGGGTCCCGGGGTTTCGGTGTCCCAGCGCATCACGATCATCGAAAGATTGTCGGATTCGTCGCCGGCGCGGTCTTGCGCGATACGCAACAATCCGGGCGCGGCTTCCAATAAGGGCGTGATCGTGAACGATTCGATGATTTCTTTGGGCGGAACCATGGCCCAAAAACCGTCCGAGCACAGCAAAATAATATCGTTGGCGCGCATCGGCGTGCGGCGCGATAAATCCACCACCGGCTCCACCAAGCCGCCCAAACAGCTGTAAATGCGGTTTCTTTCGGGATGATGAACGGCGTTTTCTTCGGAAAGCACGCCGCGATCAATCAAATACTGGATTTTGGAATGATCCTTGGTTTTGGCGAAAAGCTCGCCGTCGCGGAAGAAGTAAAGACGGGAATCTCCAACGTGCGCCCAATACGCATAGCCGGCCTGCACCACGACCGCCACACAGGTGGTGCGCGGAGACTCCACCATCGAAAATTGGCGGGTGTATGTCCCCAGGGCGACGTGGACGCGACGCATGGTATCGTGCAAAAACTCAAACGGTGACGCGATTAAGGGTTTGGCTTCCTGTTGAAACCGTTCGGCAAACAAGCGCACCGCAATCTGCGCGGCGATTTCGCCGCCCATGTGACCCCCCATGCCGTCGGCCAGCACCATCAAAAGGCTGTCACGGCTGTAGACATACGCCACGCGGTCTTGATTGACGCGCCGCGCGCCTTTTCGGGAGTCTTGAAATACAGTAAAACGCATGGAGTTGCCGAATATAAGAGTTATCGAGAAATGGACGTTCGGATGGTGTCCAATAGGCTTGCGCGAGGCTTTTCTTCCGGTGTCGTGACAAGAATTTTTTGTAACGACAACAAACTTTGCGGGCGACGCAAAGGATCAAGCTCCAAACAAGAATCAATCATCTGCAACATCGAATTTGAATACCGCCCCGACCAAAGTTTGGTGGCCGTGATCAGGTGATCTTCTTTTAGGCGCGCGTCGGCAGATTGCGGCGCAAACCCCGCCAGACACGCAAACATGGACGCGCCGATGCCGTACACGTCCGTCCAAGGTCCTAACAACGAAATATCTTTTTGGTACTGCTCCGGCGCCGCAAACCCCGGCGTGTACATCGGCGAAAAACGCGAGCTGGTCGAAGAAAGCGTTTGTTGCGCCGCGCCGAAATCCAACAACACCGGCACGCCGTTGGTGCGCAGGTAAATGTTGGCCGGTTTTAAATCCAAATGCAGGAGGCGGTGCGTGTGAACTTCGCGCAAACCGTTTAAAAGACGGACAAAAACGCCGCGAATGAAGCGCTCGGAGAGCTGATCTTGCTTTAATTGGATGTGCTGTTGCAGGGTGCGCCCGTTTTCGTAACGCATCACCATATAGACGGTTTCGTTGGCGCGAAAGAAATTCAACACGCGCACGACGTTGGGGTGGTCGATTCGCGCCAGCGCGCGCCCTTCTTCAAAAAAACACTTCATGCCATAGCGAAACGTCGTCAGATTTTCGACGTTGCTCGCGCGGATAATGTCACCCTCCGTCCGCAAACCCAGCGTGGCGGGCATGTATTCCTTAATGGCGACAGCCTCGCCATACTGATCGGTTGCGCGATAAACAATAGAAAAGCCGCCCCGACTGATTTGTTGTTCGATCCGGTAATTCAACAACTGATAACCCGGCGGGAGCGCTTGGTTCTTCGAAGAAGGCATAGTGCGGTAACAGGTAAATGGAAATTATTGCTGTAGGCAAGATTTTCCTTGTCTTGCCCGACAAAGTAAAGAGATAATAAAAAAACAGTTCAAATTTGTGACCATTATGAATCTATTTAGCATGACGGGATTTGCAACCGCCTCCGTGAATTCCGGTAAATATACGTTATCTGTGCTCATTCGTGCCGTCAATCATCGTTTTTTTGATGTTGCAATAAGAATGCCAGATACATTACGCCCGCTGGAACCCGTTCTGCGTGAAAAAATGGCGTTTGGCGTTAAGCGCGGAAAAATCGACTGCCAAATTCAGTGCGCCGAGCGTGCGGACACGAGCGCCGCGCTTGGGGTTCACGAGCCAACGGTCAAAGCGCTTTTGAGTGCGGAAAAGCAAATCATCGCAATGTCGCCCGACGCGCACCCGCTGACGGTAAGCGAAATTTTACGGCATCCGGGCGTTTTGATGAGCGTTTCCGAAGAGGTTGAAGCCGAAGAGCTCAAAACCGCGCTCCAAACGGCGTTTGATCGCGCGTGGAATGAGTTCATGTCCAGCCGAAAACGCGAAGGCGAAAAACTTCATGCCATTTTGGCAAGGCATGCCGATCAAATGGAATCCCTGGCGCTTCAATGCAAACCCAGAATGCCGATTGTTTATCAGGCGTACAAAGAGCGTCTCATCAAATGGGTGAAAGATTCCGGCGCGGAATTGGACGAATCCCGCCTCATGCAGGAGGTCGCGCTTTACGCGGCAAGAATCGACGTTCAGGAAGAAATTGATCGTCTTTTGGCGCACATCAACGAAATACGTCGTATTTTAAAATCGGCACTTGACGCGACCGTGCCGAATTCGGCGGACAATAAGTCGCAAAACGAGTCTTACGGAAAACGATTGGATTTTTTGGCGCAGGAATTACACCGCGAGGCAAACACCTTGGGGTCAAAATCGGTGGATTTGACGCTGTCGCAAATTTCGCTTGAATTAAAAGTGCTTATTGAGCAATTGCGCGAACAAGTGCAAAATATCGAGTAACGCGCGTCAAACCTTCGCAAAACGCATCGTTTTGCACCGGCCACCATCCAAAACAAACAACGTATGAGCTTATGACTTCCGTGCCGCCATCATTTACAGGTTCTTTATTTGTGCTTGCCGCCCCCTCCGGTGCCGGCAAAACGAGCTTGGTGCGCGCGCTTCTGGAACGCGATCCTGCCATTCGTCTCTCGGTGTCTTACACCACCCGGTCGCCGCGCAAAGGCGAACAAAACGGCGTTCATTATCATTTTGTGGACGTGCCGACGTTTGAATCCCTCCGACAAAAAGGCGAGTTTCTCGAAGAGGCGGAGGTTTACGGCAATTATTACGCCACCTCATCGTCGTGGCTTAAAAAGGAGCTTTCGTCCGGCAAAGACGTTTTGTTGGAAATAGATTGGCAGGGCGCGGCGCAAGTGCGGCGGCTTTTCCGAGAGAGCATCCAAATTTTTGTGTTGCCGCCTTCGCTTTCGGCGCTCAAAGCAAGATTGGAAGCGCGCGGACAAGATTCGCCGGAGGTCATTGCCAAAAGAATGGCGGCGGCGCAGGACGAGTTCTCGCGGTATGTCGATTTTGACTATGTTATTATGAACGACGATTTTGGTCGGGCATGTGATGATTTAACGGCAATTATTCGGAGTTCGCGCTTACGCTCGGAAAGGCAACGAATTTGCTATGATTATCTGCTCCACAAAATTTCATAGGACGTTTAAAAAGGAAGTTTGCATATTATGGCTCGTATTACCATTGAAGATTGTTTAAAAAATATCCCCAACCGTTTTGAGTTGACGCTGGCGGCATCCAACCGCGCGCGCGTGCTTTCAACCAGCAACGCCGCGCCGATGGTTGACCCGATGCGTGACAAACCCACCGTAATCGCGTTGCGCGAAATTGCCGGCGGCAGAATCGGCGTGGAAATGTTGAACAAACAAACCGCCAATCGCGTGCTTTTATCGCAGGAAGTTTTTCATCGCGCGGAAGTCAAACAAGCCGAACCGTCGGTTTTGGCGTCGTCCGACGATGATTTAGGGTCGGATTTTTCATTCGCGCTTCCCGAAGATTCGGTGGAAGAAATTCCGTCGGCCGCCTCGGCGTTGTCGGACGAAGAAGGCGATGACGTATGACCCAAGACGGCTCGTGTCGACCGTTGGCGATACGCCTTAAAGCTCTGCGGCGTGTTCGGGCGAACGCGCGTAAACAAAAAGCCTTTCATCAAAATCTCTTCATCAATCGCGCGGCGTTTCGCGCGATTTGATTTTACGGGCGGCAAAAATCATGGTCTCACACGAAACCCTTGCCGCCGCATTGTGGGAAAAGCTCAATCAATACTTGCCGGAAGACGATGTTTTGCTGGTGCGTCGCGCGTATGAGCGCGCGTTTGAGGCGCACGGCGATCAAACCCGCGCGTCCGGAGATTTATACATCACTCACCCTTTGTCGGTCGCGTTGATGCTGGCCAATTGGCGCTTAGACGCGCAGGCGATCGCCGCCTCGCTCTTGCACGACGTGCTGGAAGACACGCCCACCGAAAAAAAGGATTTGGCGGCGGCGTTTGGGTCGGTGGTGGCCGAGCTGGTCGATTCGGTGTCTAAATTAAACCGCCTTGATTTCTCGTCGTACCAACAAGCGCAGGCGGAGAATTTCCGCAAGATTTTATTGGCGATGGCGCGGGATGTCCGCGTGATTTTGATTAAACTCATCGACCGCTTGCACAACATGCAAACCTTAGACGTGATGCGCCCGGAGAAGCGCCGTCGCATCGCGCGTGAAACGGTGGATATTTATGTGCCGATTGCGCAAAGGTTGGGGTTAAACGCGTTGCGGCGCAATTTATTGGATTTGTCGTTCAGAAATTTATACCCGAACCGGCACGATGTTTTGTCCCGCGCGATGGATAACGTCAGAAAATCCCGCTACGAAAAAATTGATCATCTCATCACCTCGTTGCGTGAGACCTTCCAAAAAAGCGGGCTTGCCGCCGAGATCAACGGGCGCGAACGGATGCCGTTCACGATTTACGCGGAGGCAAAAGAAAAGCGCGTTCCTTTTGAGCAAATCACCCAATCCTACGATATTCGCGTGTTGGTGGAAACGCGCGCGCAGTGTTACGCGGCATTGGGGATTTTGCACGAAACCTACAAGCCGATTCCGGGGCGCTTTAAAGACTTCATCGCCTTGCCGAAAAATAACGGGTATCAATCGTTGCACACCACGTTGTTGGGTCCCGATCAGTTGCCGATCAATGCGCAGATTCGCACCAAAAACATGGATTTGGTCGCAGACTTTGGCATTGTTTCGTATTGGTTGTTCCAGTCCGCGAACGATTTTGTTCAGTTGGTCGAGACGCAACAGGAAACCCGACGCTGGTTAAAAAGTTTATTGGACATGCCGGTTGAGTCTGACTCCATCGAGTTTGTCAACAACATCAAACGCGATTTATTCCCCGACGAAATTTACGTATTTACCCCGAAGGGCGAGATACGCCTGTTGCCGCGCGGCGCGACGGTGTTGGATTTTGCGTATTCCATCCATACGGACATCGGGCGGCAATGTATCGGCGCGAAAATCAACCATGAAGTCATGCCGATCAGAACGGTGTTGAGAACCGGCAACATCGTCGAAATCTTGACCGATCCTAAAGCGCAATTGTCGCCCACGTGGTTGTCGTTTGTCGTGACCGGCAGAGCGCGCGCCGCCATTCGCCAACATTTAAAAAGCCGGCAGGAAGAAGAAGCCGTGACCTTGGGCGAAGAATTGCTCAAAAACGCGATGTCGCAAGTCTTTAAGATCGACAAAAACACGCTGACCGAAGACATTCGGCAAGGGGTGGCCAAAAACGCGGGTTTGAAATCCGAAAAAGACTTATTAGAAGCCGTCGGGCGAGGGCGCCTGATGCCCTTTGCCGTGGCTCAGATGATGAGTGAAGCCGCCGGTGAAACAAAAGCGCGACAGGCAATCGCCCCCAACGCCCCCAAAAGCGACCCCTCCAAAGAAGCCTTGCCGTTACCCAAAGCGCGCGGCGACTTATTGCGGTTTGCCTCGTGTTGTCGTCCCTTGCCGTTTGATCCGATCATCGGGGTGGTGCGTGCGGGTTTGGGCGTTGAAATTCACGTCCGCGATTGTGCCGCGATCAAAAAAAGTTCGGCGCAGGAAATCATTCATTTTTCGTGGAATCCCGACGACTCCCAAGCGGTTTATTTGTCTGAAGTGATGGTATGGGTAAAAGACAGACCCGGACTTTTGGCGGATTTATCCGCCGCCATCGCGCGCACCGACACCAACATTGCGCAAGTGCTGTTTGATCGTTCGTCGCCCGAATTAACGATTGCTTTTTTGCTGGACGTGAAAAACCGCACGCATTTAGCCGAAGTGCTTCGCGCCCTAAAGCGCATCCCCGGCGTCAACAAAGTGATGCGCAAAACCCCGTTTCAGGGATCAGAGGCGTAGGGGACGGGACAAGCCCCTCCCGAAAGGGAACATCGCAAAACGCGGGATTAAACAACAACCCGCAATCTCTCACCTCGTCATTGCGGACTTGATCCGCAATCCGGCTTTATCGCCGTTCCCGCAAAAAAGTAGCCGGCTCTGCCGGTACTTTTTGGGTGACGTCAACCGGCAAAAAAGGATCCTTTTTGCCGGACCCTCTGAGTCCTGACCTCTGATCCCCGAACAAGCGCAAGCGAAGCGAAGTCACAGAAGCCACACGAGGTAGAGATGGAGAGGGTCGCCAAATGGGATGCACCACATTTGCGGCGGCGTTTCTGATTCCTGATTCCTGACCTCTGATCCCTGAACCGTAGGGGCGAGGCTTGCCTCGCCCGCGTGCTCCTTTTTGCCGAACATGTGCCGTTTTATCCGATCTTTGGGCGAACGCGCTACAATGGCTCGGTTGATGGGAAAGCGTCTTTTTTTAAGGCGTCTTTTTTTAGATTGTTTAACCCAAAGCCAAGCCGCGAATTCATCATGTCTTTAGATACCGCCACACCTTCCGAAACCCTTGCCGCGCGCGCGGCATCGGTGGCTGCCGATACGCCTGACCGCATCGGCAATGCTTTTGCGGACATTGCCACGCTTTTACAAAGGCAACGGCTTTTGGATCAATACGCGGCAGGCGAAGTCCGCGATGACGATTTAGACGAGACCACGCTTTCCATGTTGCATTCGCTGACGCGCGAAAAAGCAAGCGCGGAAATGCGGGAGCATCTGGATCGTCTGCACCCTGCGGACATTGCTTATATTTTGGAGGCCTTGCCTCCCGACGACCGCTTATACGTGTGGGATTTGGTGCGCGCCGATCACGACGGCGAAATCTTGGTGGAGGTTTCAGACGCCGTCCGCGAATCGCTGATTTCGTCGATGAACACCAAGGAATTGGTGGCGGCAACCGAATCGTTGCCGACGGATGAAATCGCCGATATTGCCCACGATCTTCCGCAGGAAGTCATTGATGATCTTATTCACGGCTTGCCTGCCGAAGAGCGCGAAGAGTTGCGTGCCGCGATGTCGTTTGATGAGGACATGGTGGGCGCGTTGATGGATTTTGAAGAAATTCAGGTTCGCCCGAACGTGACGCTTGAAACGGTTTTTCGTTATCTGCGCCGTTTCGAGCAATTGCCGACGCAAACCGATCAGGTGTTTGTGGTCGATAAAGGGGAAACCCTTTTGGGCGTCTTGCCGATCAACGTTTTATTGGTGAACGACGAAAGTAAACTTGTGAGCGATGTGATGCAGTCACCGTTGATTGTCTTGCGCCAACACGAAAACGCGCGTGACGCGGCGCATGCTTTCGAGCGTTACGATCTTGTGTCCGCGCCGGTGGTCGATACCAACGATAAATTGGTCGGGCGCGTGACGGTGGATGAAATTTTGGACTTTATCAAAGCGCGCGCGGAAGATGAAGTTTTGGCGCACGCCGGTATCCAAGAAGAAGAAGACGTGTTTTCATCCGTATGGACATCATTTAAAAACCGCTGGGCGTGGCTTGCCATCAATATGGTGACGGCGTTCATTGCGTCGCGCGTGATTGGTTTGTTTGAACACACCATTGCCGCCTTGGTGGCGTTGGCCACCTTGATGCCGATTGTGGCGGGCATCGGCGGCAACACCGGCAATCAAACCATCACGATGATTGTGCGCTCCATTGCGTTAGGGCAGGTCTCCCCCAGAAACGCGCGACAGTTGTTAAAAAAAGAATTGTTGGTCAGTCTGGTCAACGGCGTGGTTTGGGGATCGGTGATGGGGGTATTGGCGTTCTTGTTATATAAAGACGTAAAGCTCGGCGTGGTGATGACGCTAGCGATGATTTTAAATATGTTGTTGGCCGCACTGATGGGGGTGTTGATTCCGGTGATTCGCTTGCGCATGGGCAAAGACCCGGCATTGGGCTCTTCCGTCTTGATCACATCCATGACCGACTCCGGCGGCTTTTTTATTTTCTTGGGACTTGCCACGATCTTTTTGGTGTAAAGGTATCAGGGATCAGAAGTCAGGAATCAGTTATAGGGCGCATGATTTCTGATTTACTTGAGGATGCTTTGTATTATGTAGATCGCAATGAAGTTCCATTAGTCTTTGAAACGATTTGCGATCATATTGATAAATACAATATTCCCATAACGGAAGATGAATATGGCGAAGCAATGTAGTTAGCTAAAGAGTTTGGATTAGAAAATGATCTTTCGATTAAATATATGGGAAGGTTGATTGTGAGGAATGACTAATTGTCTTTCCGGCTTTTACCTGAGGAAAGTAATAATTCTAAAAAATAATGGGTGCGATATGAGAGTAAAAAATCATTACGAATATATGGATGTTTACGGTATCTATTGGACGGAGAAAGATACTTGTTTTGCGTGCTTAATGAAAGACGGTTTTCACCCGATTGGGGCGGATGAACT
>JAIRPA010000115.1 GCA_031257235.1 Burkholderiales bacterium
AAACGGGAATGGTAACGCAAAAAGTTGAGGCTTGCTTGCCGTCACGCCTCTTCCATCGTGCATTGAAGAATGTGCTCGCGGCGGCGCGCCATCGACACCACCTGCGAGACTTTGATCTCCGCGATTTCGCGCGGGAAAATCCCGCACACTCCGGAGCCTTGAATGTGGACATGCAACATCACGGCGGTGGCTTCCGATAAGGGCATGGCAAAAACTCTCTGCAACACCTCAACCACAAATTCCTGAGGCGTAAAATCGTCATTGAGCAGAATCACTTTAAAGAGTGGCGGCTCGCGCAATTCCTCCTCGTTTTCAATGATCGGCGCGGTTTTTTCGGTTTTTGGCATAGAAATCAACACAAAATGGATGTTTGGGTGGTGTAAGGATACCCTAAAACCCCACCAAGCCCACGACTTTTCGATGACAATTCGCTTTTTCTCGCCGATTGTCCAACAATTACAACAACTGTAAATTTTTCTAATCAAACCGTGAAAGACTGCTTGACCGCCTTCGTAATTATGCGTAAAACGATTAAATGTTTGGTTGATATTTCTGCGGTTGTAGTGTGCTGTGTCAAGTTTTACCAGTTGTTTTAATGTCATCGGGTAATCGCGTCAAAGTACCCGCACGAGAAAATCCTTCCAAGCACTTATTTGTTTTTTTGAAAGGAAAGTCGAATGGCAACCGGAACTGTTAAATGGTTCAATGACGCAAAGGGTTTTGGATTCATCACTCCCGATGATGGTGGAGAAGATCTCTTCGCGCATTTCTCTGCAATCAACATGCAGGGTTTAAAAACGCTCAAAGAAGGGCAACGTGTTTCTTTTGAGGTCACACAAGGACCAAAAGGGAAACAAGCCTCGAATATTCAATCTGCTCCGGCAAATTGATTATTTATAGAATCTAGTATCATTTCTCTTTGATTCATGAAAAACCCGTGTTAAAAGCACGGGTTTTTTGTCGTCCGTAGTTTTCAGGAATCAGGAATCAGTAGGGGCGAGGCTTGCCTCGCCCGCGCAACAACCCACAATCCATCACCCCGTCATTTAAGCGCGAACTCGCAGAATCCACACGCAGCCTTTAGGCTGCGTCATTGCGGGCTCCGACCCGCAATCCGGTTTTTCCGCCGTTTATTCAAAAAAAGATCAGGCTTTGCCTGTCCTTTTTTTGGAAACCCCAACCGGCAAAAAGTAGGTTTTTACTTTTTGCCGTCGAGTGTAGGTTTTCACTTTTGGGCGTTCCACAAAAGAGACGGGCGTCATGTTCGGTTTACGGGGGTTGGCTTACGCGAAACTATTTACCACAGCGCGGATAGAAAGACTTTGGACTTGTTGGCGAAAACGCACGATCTATTGCCGCAAGCCATACCGCTGTGGTCTTTGGAGCATCAAAAGACTGATGCAACGGATAGCATCAAAGCGTGGCATTACTACGGCACAAAAGTACAGCTAAACGGTGAAGATTACTATGCGCGTTTTGTGGTGCGGGAGGCTAATAACGGGGAGATTTACTACGACGGGGAATTGACTTCGGTAGAGAAAGTCAACGGGCTTACCGGCGCGATCCTGACCAAAACAGGGGCGTTGGCAGTTTCCGCTGACGATCACACTATAACACATTGGCTCAACTACGGCAATACGTACCGGCAAGACGAAACCGCAGAGCCGTCCGTTTTGTTCAAGGCGTTGGCAAAATTTGGCGGGGCGTTTAGATACGGTAAGCCGCGCGGCAAGACGGTCGAGGCTATTACAAAGAGCATCAATAAAGATTTAAAAGCCCGTCCGATGTCGAGTTTACGGACGAAAAACGGGACTGAGATTAAACGGTGGGTTATTGATACCGTCAACGGTCGCCCTGCTTTTTTACAAGATAACGGGCGTAATGTCTGGCTTAACGTTGAGCCTTTGAAAGCGGGCGAATCATCGGGAAGCGCGATCTATGCTATCGCGGCGGCTTACGCATATAACAATAATAAAGTATTTATCGGAGACCCCGCAGGGGCATCTGAAAAAGGCTTTTATCGCAGACTTGAAAATATGATTTCAAGTGCTTTGAAGTACGGCACAACGGATCATATAAAACCGCAACGCGCGCAGTTAGACCCTTACAAGTACTATAAAAATAAATTAGGCGAAGATAGTAAATGGTTAAAACAGTTTAAAGGGGATGAAGTTAAACTCAATTGGATTGACGGAAACTACGAACACAATCTTGCGGAAATGCTAAGGGTGGCGTATAATATTGCCTCCCGTGACTTTCCTCAACTGAAAAACTATGTGTACGACTTTACCACGAATAAATTCATTGACCGTACCGCCGATAGTCATGCAGAACTTAATATCAAGAGTATCGGAGACGAGTTTAGACTTTCTCTCGCCGATAAGGAGACGTCAAATAGCGGCGGACGCGCGACGGTTGCACGCGCTATTTTATACAACACCGCGTTGGAAGAAGGATACGCCGGAGGATTGGATAACGCTTTGCGTCTCATACAGCGGAACGGACGAGACGCTACCGGTGCTAAACGCCCGTTGCACGAGATTTTCTATCAAACGAATTCAGGATTATCAGCGGAAGACGCGGGGTGAAATCCGAAAAGCGTTAGAAAACCCTGATCAATTTACGATTCGCGCCCCTGATCCGAACGCAAAACAACCACAACCCTATACGCTCCGCGTCAATATAAAATTTGATCGCGGCGGCGTATGCGCATAATAACAACAAAGTATTTATTCCTGATCCGCGCGGTTTGTCCCCCGAAGGATTTTACAGACGCTTGGAGACGATGATCTCAAGCGCGTTAAAGTATGGGACGACTAAACATTTAGGCGTGGGTGAAGTGTTTAGAGACCCTTTTGAATACTATTATGGGGACGACTATGAAAAGGAAGCTCAACAATTTTTAGGTTTGGGTTTGGATTGGCGGGAGGGGGATGACGTTCACAATCTTGAAAGCATGCTGGAGCTGGCGTATAATATAGCTTTACGCGACTTCCCTTTTATAAAAGACTATGGATATAACTTTACTGAACAACAATACGTTGACCTACGAACAAATGCAACGGTTGATCGCGAAGTATATTCGCGCGGAATTCAGAAATCACCCCAAGATGGCGCGACGGCTAATCGAGGCGGGAGCACGACGGCTGCACGCGCTGTCTTGTACATCTCCCTCCGGCAAGCCGTGGAAACGAAGTCATCTTCGGTGGTTTATGATTTTAGCTCTGGAATGTCGTTATGGTCACGATCTGACACTACCTCCGGCACACCTGCCGGAAAGCGTAAAGCACCCGAATCCTTAAAAGGTTTATTCTACGAAGCCGACACACCCCGCCAACCCCGTGGCTATTTCAACCCCGAACAGTTCGCCATTGTTTTAACGAAGTCTCAAAACGCTTCGACGTTTTTACACGAATCGGGGCATTTCTTTCTTGAGATGAATTTGCAAGCGGCGACACAACTACAACGCGACGCCCAAACCCGCACCCTGACCGACAAAGAGCAAGCCTTACTCAAAGACGTGCAAACGCTTTTAGATTGGTTTGGCGTGCCTGACGCGGCGACATGGGAAACGTTGGACATCGAGCAACGCCGCCCGCATCATGAAAAATTCGCGCAAGGCTTTGAGAAATATCTGATGGAGGGCAAAGCCCCTTCGGTTGGGTTAAAGAAGGCATTCGCGCGTTTCGCGGCGTGGTTAAAATCGGTCTACGGCGCGCTGGCAACCCCCTTGCGCCGCGTCAAACTCACCAAAGATGTACGGCAGGTGATGGACAGAATGCTTGCGGTGGAGGCAGAAATAGAGTTTGCGCAACACTTGGAAAGCGCGCAACCCCTGTTCACCGATGCCACGAAAGCGGGCATGACGGCGGAAGAATACGATGCCTATCAGGCGGCGCAATTTCATTTGATGAGCGCGAGAGATCGGCGCATGACGTTTAGCGTGTTGTCTCTTTCTTTGTCCGGCAGGGTTGCGCGGCATCCGATAAATTATAAAAAGTGTTTATTAACGTCGTGTCATCACCTCGTCTATTTTGATGTGTTGTGCGGGTGGGTCGGGCAAAAAGAAAGGGCAGTGACGTAAACGCCACTGTCCTTGGGGTCAGTCATAAAGACCCACCCCTCGCACAAAATACACATAGGTATTTGTGGTAACGGCATCACCGGCAAAGCCGGGTGCATTGCCACTGTACAAGCAAATTGAATCGCGTGTCAACCGGTATTGGAGACCAAGTAAGAAAATCTTGGGCTTTTTTTCTTGTCCGTAACCATTTTCTTTTCCTTTCAAAATTACAGGAGGTATATAAAAAGGTATACAAAGAGGTATACAAAAGCAAGCGATAAGGCACGATTTTATGCAAGCCCATTGGGCTTATAAAAGTAAGAAAGTGGCTTTAAAAGCGGGTTTTCGGAGGGTTGCGGAGATTTGGGGAGACTATCGGACAAAAAATATGTAGCTTTAAATGTAGCCTCAAAAGCTACAGCAGGCAACCACAAAAAGCCACAAATGGAAAATCAGGTAAAACCGAAAGATAAAAAAAATCACGCCATAGCGTGATGAGATGAGTTATTTCGGTGATGCTCGGACAGCGAAAAAAGAAAAATTGGCGCGTCTGGCAGGATTCGAACCCACGACCCCCTGGTTCGTAGCCAGGTACTCTAATCCAACTGAGCTACAGACGCGAAGAGCGCGATTATAGCAAATTCTTGCCCGATGTGAAATTTTTCCGATCCTTTCAAAAAAGGCGTTTTCGTTGAGGGACGGCGGTTTTTTTTCGCAATCTCCGCTATAATTTCAAATCTTTATTTGCCCGGGTGGTGAAATAGGTAGACACAAGGGACTTAAAATCCCTCGATCCATTAAACGATCGTACCGGTTCGATTCCGGTTCCGGGCACCACACCCCACTCTTTTAGCCTATCACGGCGATAGTAAACGCTAACAAACCTCATCATCAATCGGGCTTGTATCGGAGGCACAATGGCGCGGACAAAGTCCGCGTGTGGATTTCAGGGATCAGAGGTCAGGAATCAGGAATCAGGAATCAGTGCGTCGTCATTTAAGCGCAAGTTTGCTAAGCAAACGAAGTCGCAGAATCCACACCACCGTTCCCACAAAAAATCGTCGGGGTTTTGGTCTCCACTAACTTTGCGTAGCAATGTGCGCTCCGCCCCAACCTTTGGTTTTGGTCTCCACTAACTTTGCGTAGCAATGTGCGTTCCGCCCCACCCGTGGTTATGGTCTCCACTAACTTTGCTTCGCAAAGTAAGCTCCGCCCCAACCGTGGTTTTGGTCTCCACTAACTTTGCTTCGCAAAGTAAGCTCCGCCCCAACCGTGGTTATGGTCTCCACTAACTTTGCTTCGCAAAGTAAGCTCCGCCCCAACCTTTGGTTTTGGTCTCCACTAACTTTGCTTCGCAAAGTAAGCTCCGCCCCAACCGTGGTTTTGGTCTCCACTAACTTTGCTTCGCAAAGTAAGTTCCGCCCCAACCGTGGTTATGGTCTCCACTAACTTTGCTTCGCAAAGTAAGCTCCGCCCCAACCGTGGTTATGGTCTCCACTAACTTTGCTTCGCGTCGTGCGTTCCGCCCCAACCAAAGGTTGTCCCGCGATTTTTTGGAAACCTCAACCGGCAAACCCGAACTGCCCAAAACTCAAACCGCCAAAAAGTAGGGGTTTACTTTTTGGCGTTGAGTGTAGGTTTTCACTTTTGGGCATAGGGTGTAGGTTTTTACTTTTTGCTGCCCCCCCTGATTCCTGATCCCTGATTCCCAAAACCTGCTAATACGTACTCCCGACGCCCACGAACTGAACTTTTTTGTCGTGCGGCTCCGTTTGAAGACTATCCACAATCTGTATGTCAAACGCGCCCGCCGCGATGAAGGCGGTAGGAGAAGCGGCGTCCAAGAGTTTGTCGAAATAACCCAAGCCGTGCCCTAGTCTATCGCCCAACAACGAAAACGCGACTCCCGGCACCAAAAACCAATCCACCTCTTCGGGCGCAACCTTGGGAAGTGAAGTCAGCGGTTCGCGGATTTTATCGACCCACTCGGTTTCTCGATCAAGATCGGTGACAGCGTAGAGGTCAAGCGTTTTATTCTCTTTGACTCTTCTCGGAAGGATGAGCTTTTTTTTTCGCGCGAGCGCGCTTCGGATGATGTGGGTGGCGTCCCATTCGCTACCGTAAGGATAAAAAATCAGGACGGTGCGCGCGCGAACAAAGGAGGGTAAGCCCAAAATTTTTTGCGCGATGACGGCAGAGGCTCGCGCGCGTATTTCAGGAGGCAAACGATCCCGCGCGGCTAACATATGCGTGCGTAACGCGGTTTTATATTCACGAACGGAATAGGCAGATGAAGGAAGTACAGTCATGGTCGCATTATAAAGAACGGCGACGGCAAAAGTAAAACGCCCTAAAAACCGCGGCGCGAATGCTGTGCCTTCGTCACACAACCCCCTTGCAAATGACGGTGTGAGGCGATAAGCAAATCCATCACTTTTAATGTCTGATGCCGTATAATCGCCTTTTGCAAGGAATCCAAGCAATGCAAACCATTATCAAAGCCCTAACTTTTGATGACGTTCTTCTAGTCCCCGCCCACTCCAAAGTTGTTCCACGCGAAGTTTCCATTCAAACGCAATTGACGCGCAAAATCACGCTCAATATGCCGTTGATTTCCGCGGCGATGGATACCGTGACCGAAACACGGCTTGCCATTGCGATTGCGCAAGAGGGCGGCATCGGCATTCTGCATAAGAATATGTCGGCGGACGATCAGGCGGGCAAAGTCGCCAAAGTCAAACGGTTTGAAAGCGGCATCGTCAAAGACCCCATCACCGTCAAACCGTCCGATACCGTCGCCGATGTTTTTGCGATTCGCCAAAAACACAGAATTTCAGGCTTGCCGGTGATCGATCACGGGCGAGTAGTGGGCATCGTCACTAACCGCGATTTGCGTTTTGAAACAAGGTTGGATCAACCGATTTCCGAGATCATGACCAAAGGCGAAAAGCTCGTCACGGTGCGTGAGGGGGCAACGTTAGACGAAGCTAAAAGGCTGATGCACCAACATCGCTTAGAGCGCGTCTTGGTGGTGGATCGCGATATGAAGTTGCGCGGATTGATCACCGTTAAAGATATTTTGAAATCTACCGAACACCCCAACGCCTGCAAAGACGATCAAGGGCGTTTGCGCGTGGGGGCGGCCATCGGGGTGGCAACCGATAACGAAGCCCGCGCCGAAAAGCTCGTGGAAGCCGGCGTGGACGTGATCGTGGTGGATACGGCGCACGGACATTCGCAAGGCGTGTTGGATCGCGTTGCCTGGGTCAAGAAAAAATTTCCGCAAGTGGAAGTCATCGGCGGCAACATCGCCACAGGTGAGGCGGCAAAAGCCTTAATCGAACATGGCGCGGACGCGGTTAAAGTCGGGATTGGTCCCGGCTCTATCTGCACCACGCGAATTGTCGCGGGGGTCGGCGTGCCTCAGGTGGCGGCGTTGATGGATGTGGCAGAGGCGGCAAGCAAAGCGGGCATCCCCTTGATTGCCGACGGCGGGATTCGTTATTCGGGCGATATTGCAAAAGCCATTGCCGCCGGCGCGTCTTCGGTGATGCTGGGCAGTCTTTTTGCGGGGGCGGAAGAATCCCCCGGAGAAATCGAACTCTATCAAGGCAGATCGTATAAAACGTATCGCGGGATGGGTTCGTTGGGCGCGATGCAACAAGGCAGCTCGGATCGTTATTTTCAAGAGTTGGAAAAAGGCAATCCTGAAGCCGCGCAAAAATTAGTGCCGGAAGGAATCGAAGGTCGTGTCCCGTATAAAGGCGCGCTTTCCGCCATCATTCATCAGCTGTTGGGTGGGTTACGCGCGGCGATGGGCTATTGCGGATGCGAGAATATCGAAGCCTTGCGGACGCGCGCGCGGTTTGTTGAAATCACCTCCGCCGGACAGCGTGAGTCCCACGTTCACGACGTGCAGATCGTCAAAGAAGCGCCCAATTATTGGGTGCGATGATGCGCGTTATATAAAAAGTAAGCCGTGATCCCTCGCCCAAAAGTCACCACCGGCTTTGAGGCGAGGGGCGTTTTTGACGGGATTCCCCTAAAAAACCATGGGGGAGTCCTCTTTGTTTTTTTAGCCTAAACAACCCATATGCACCACGATAAAATTTTAATTCTCGATTTTGGTTCACAAGTGACGCAGTTGATCGCGCGTCGTTTGCGCGAAGCGCATGTCTATTGTGAAGTTCATCCCTTTGATTGGAGTGATGCCGACATCACTTCCTTTGCGCCGAAAGGCGTGATTTTGTCGGGGTCGCCCGAATCCGTCACCCAACCTCATGCTCCGCGTGTGCCGGATGCCGTGTGGCATTTGGGCGTGCCGGTTTTGGGCATTTGCTACGGAATGCAGGCAATGGTGGCGCAATTGGGCGGGCGGGTAGAAGCCGAAGGCGTGCGCGAGTTTGGTTATGCGGAAGTCCGCGCGCGCAATCACACGGCTTTGTTGGATCGCATTGAAGACCGCGTGAATCCGGAAGGTCATGCCCTTTTGGATGTTTGGATGAGCCACGGCGATAAAGTCACCGAATTGCCGGAGGGGTTTGTGGTTGCCGGGTCCTCGTTATCTTGTCCGATCGCGGCGATTGCCCACGAACAGCGTCGGTATTACGGAGTGCAGTTTCATCCTGAGGTCACGCACACGAAACAAGGTGAGGTCATATTGCGTCGGTTTGCGCACACGATTTGCGGTTGCGGGGAAGATTGGAAAATGTCTGCTTACGCCGACGAAGCCGTCGCCGCCATCAAAAGCAAGGTGGGCGACGATGAAGTGATCTTAGGCTTGTCCGGCGGGGTCGATTCTTCCGTCGCGGCGGCGTTGATTCATCGCGCGATCGGCAACAAACTGACCTGCGTGTTTGTCGATCACGGTTTGTTGCGTTTGAACGAAGCCGAACAAGTGTTGCAGACCTTCAACAAGAACATGGGCGTTCGCGTGATTTACGCCAACGAAGCGGAATTGTTTTTGTCGGCGTTGCGCGGCAAATCCGACCCTGAAGAAAAGCGCAAAATTATCGGCAAACTTTTTGTAGATGTCTTTCAGCGTGAAGCGTCAAAACTGCCTCAGGCGCGTTGGTTGGCACAAGGCACGATTTACCCGGACGTGATCGAATCCGCAGGCGCGAAAACCAAAAAAGCGCACACGATCAAATCGCACCACAACGTCGGCGGCTTACCGGAGACTTTACATTTAAAACTCTTGGAGCCTCTGCGCGATTTATTTAAAGACGAAGTCCGCGAGTTAGGAATTGAGTTAGGGTTGCCGCGCGAGATGGTTTATCGGCATCCCTTTCCGGGTCCGGGGCTTGCCGTCAGGATGTTGGGGGCGATTGATGACCATAAAAATATCGATTTGCTTCGTCGCGCGGACGCGATTTTCATTGATGAATTACGCGCCGCGAAAACGGAAGACGGCAAAACTTGGTACGACGCCACCGCGCAGGCGTTCGCCGTATTTTTGCCGGTGCGTTCGGTCGGTGTGATGGGCGACGGGCGCACCTACGAGCACGTCGTGGCACTGCGTGCCGTACAAACCACAGACTTCATGACTGCTCACTGGGCGCCGTTGCCACATGATTTGCTCGCGCGCGTCTCCAACCGCATCATCAACGAAGTGCGCGGCATCAATCGCGTGGTCTATGATATTTCCGGCAAACCGCCCGCCACCATCGAATGGGAGTAGCGGGGGGCTTATCGTCATTCTGTGAAAAGCCCGCGAGAGCGGGCAAAGTCGCAGAATCCGGTGCTTTTCAAGGCGCTTGATGCTGAGCTGGCGGAAACCATCAAAAGAAAGTATTTTGCCGATTTTAGAAAGGATGAGCCGGATGCCTGACAAACCTCCATTCACCATCACGCTGAAAGCTGCCGATTATCTGACAAAGATTGCCGAGGCAGTAACTCGGCTTGAGTTTGGTACGAACTTCAAGCGTGACATAAAACTACATCGGGAAAATCGTGTGCGCTCGATTTATTCGTCGTTGGCAATCGAAGGAAACTCTCTCACGCTTGGTGAGATGACTGCCGTCATCGAAGGCAAGCTCGTTGCGGGCAAACAAATAGAGATCAAGGAAGTCAAAAACGCTTTTGATGCCTATGGCAAAATAATGGACTTTGATCCTTACAGTGTCAAAGACTTCCTAAAAGCCCACAAGCTGATGACGGGCGGTCTGGTCAAGGAATCCGGCAAGTTTAGGGACGGCGACGTGGGTGTGTTTGACGGAGATGTGGTTATCCACATGGGCGCGCGTCCGCAATTCGTGCCGCAACTCATCAAAGACTTGTTCATGTGGGCAAAAGCGTCGGAGCTTCACCCTATATTGAAAAGCGCAATTATTCACTGCGAAATTGAGATTATTCATCCGTTCGCAGACGGAAACGGACGTATGGGGCGACTGTGGCAGACGCTTTTTCTTGCCAAGTGGAAAGAGGTTTTTGCTTGGATACCGATGGAATCTGTGGTTTTTGAGAAAAGACCGGAATACTATCAGGCTCTCCAAAACGTTCAGCGGGCGAATGACTCCGGTGAATTTATAGAGTTTACGTTGTCTGCCCTGCTTGACACCCTAGAACAAGAGGTCAAACATCAATCTGAACTTGAAAGAAAATCGGACAAGAATGAAAGAAGTTTTGAAAGAAGACTGAAAGGAATTTTGAAAGAAGCCGAATTGAAGAAGGTTGTTCCGATACTCGCGTTTATCGAAAAATACGGCGAAATATCGCCGCAAGAAGCCCGGAATGCGGTCGGGAAGTCCGAGGCAACCGTATGGCGTTATCTTAAGATGCTTTGCGAGCGTGATGTTTTGGAATCCACAGGCAAAACGAGTGCCGCAAAATATTGTTTCAAGAAAGTCGGCAAACCCTTCGAGTGAAGAGGTCAGAGGTTTTGCAAAGGTCTATTATCGTCGATGCCGTCTTTTGTCTTCCACAAAACAAGGATTAACGAATGGATATTTATGAAGTCAGAAGAAATAATTTGAGAAGCCTCATAGATATTGGGTTTGAGGGCAACCATACGGCTTTTTCAAAATCAATTGGTATCAACATGCCGCAGATTCACCGGTGGGTGACTAAAAATAAGGACGCTCGTAAAAACATCTCTGAAAAAAGCGCGAGAACGTTGGAAAAGTTGTGCAACAAACCCGAATTCTGGCTTGATCAACCCCCGAACGCACAAGCCCTATCGGTAGATGCCCCGCTGCCGGTTGATTTAGCGGCGTGTTTAAACTTGTTTTATAAATTACTTTCGGCGGTTGAAAAGCTCCCGCCTGAACAAGGAGAATTAGCCTTCACCATCATGCAACGCGAAGTCAACCGATGACCACTCTGCGGCACGCAAACATAGAATCAAACGCGCCGCCTTTGAGCCCCTGTGTTATAGTGTGATCGCCGGCGGAAACTGCCACCGCCCGTGCTTTGGAGTGCCGATCAGCACCGGTAAGCCCGCCGGCTTTCTCGACCAAACAATTCCCCGTTGAAATCAATCCCGCCGTTAATCTCTTAAAAAACCACGCAAAGCTCACCGATCATCGGGGCAGTGACTTTGAAAAATATCCGTAGGGATACCCCCTTAATTACTGAATAAAAAATTCATCACGTCGCCGTCTTGAACAATATAGTCTTTGCCTTCGGCGCGCATCTTGCCGGCTTCTTTGGCGCCTTGTTCGCCCTGGTAACGCACAAAATCATCAAACGCAATGGTTTGCGCGCGAATAAATCCTTTTTCAAAATCCGTGTGAATCACGCCGGCGGCTTGCGGCGCGGTATCGCCTTTGTGGATGGTCCAAGCGCGAACCTCTTTAACACCCGCCGTAAAATACGTTTGTAGCCCCAACAAACGATACCCCGCATGGATCACCCGATCCAAGCCCGGCTCGCTCAACCCCAAATCATCCAAAAACGCTTTTTTATCGTCACCCTCCAAGTCCGCAATTTCGGCTTCAAGCGCGGCGCACACCGGCACCACTTCCGCATGCTCTTTTTGCGCGTACTCGCGCACCTGATCCAAATACGGATTATCGTGAAACCCCGATTCATCCACATTCGCGACGATCATCACAGGCTTCATCGTCAAAAGGAAAAAGGGTTTTAACAGGGCTTTTTCTTCGTCGGCAAGATCAACCACCCGCGCGGGGCGACCTTCGTTCAATGCTTCATACACGCGCGTTAATACATCAAATAATCGACGCGCGTCTTTATCGCCGCCCGACTTGGCGACCCGTTCGATTTTCGCGCGTTGCTTTTCTACGGAGGCAAGATCGGCTAAAGCCAATTCGGTATTGATGGTTTCGATATCGGCAACCGGGTTGACCGCACCCGCCACGTGCACCACATTACCGTTATCAAAACAACGCACCACGTGCGCTATCGCATCGGTTTCTCGGATGTTGGCAAGAAATTGATTGCCCAAACCCTCGCCTTTGGACGCGCCCGCCACCAAACCCGCAATATCCACAAACTCGACAATCGCGGGTTGTATTTTTTGCGGGGAAACAATTTTTGCCAACTGCGCCAATCGCGGATCGGGAACTTCCACAATCCCGACATTCGGCTCAATCGTGCAAAAAGGGTAATTCTCCGCCGCAATCCCGGCGCGCGTTAAAGCGTTAAATAAAGTGGATTTGCCGACGTTGGGCAACCCGACAATACCGCAGCGTAAACTCATAATGTTTTTCCTAAAAAAGGGGCTTTAAAAAATACGTTGTCCCAAAAACACCGAAAGACCCCCGCCGGTTTTTTGTTGCAGAAGCACCACCCTCAATGACGAAAAATTGTTTGCCAACCCTAAGTTTCCGGTTTTTGAGGGTGTAGAGCTAATAAAAGTCTCAGATTACCAAAAAATCGAGGATTTCCCCCGACAATTTGAGTCCCCTAATCCCTTGCGCCATAAAAAAACCGCCACCTGTAAAGATGGCGGTTTTTGACTGGTCTTACGTTTCAATCGCTAAACAAGCCGACCGTTCCGTAATATTTTGATCACAGCTTCGATTAGAAATTGTGGATCATACCGAACACAACGCCGTTCGGACGTGCTTTTCCGTCGCCAGAAGTTTTCGGAGCAACAGCGTATGTGCCGCTACCGAGACCATAATAGGCGTTTTTGTCATTTTGAATCATCGCATAACCGGCATAAACCGACGTACGTTTGGACAACGCGTAGGTGTAGCTAACTTCAGCTTGCCATGCGCCAGATTTGGCTTCGCCTGCGTCACCTCTCCATTTGGTTGCATAAACACCCGCAACGTAGAGTTTGCCGGCACCGATCGGAGCGGTTAAGCTCAAACCTGCCAAATGACGGCTGGTGCTATCATCGCCATCATCCACAACAGCGTATTCGTACACAACTGCCGGACGGATAAAGCCAAAATCATAGCCCGCGGTAATCGTTGCGCCGAGATCGGATTCGTCACCGGTGAAACCGCCACCATGATCTTTGCCATAGTCTCTGTACGAAACCGCAGCACCTAATTGCAATGCGTCTTTGCTATAAATAACATTCGCGCTGTAGAGATAGGTGTCTCTGTCGTTTTCGTTCACCGACAATTGCGCGGCAAACGTCAAACCGTTCAGATTTGCGGAATCATAACGGATCGAGTTGTTCGGACGACCGGCAAAATTAAGAGCGTAGCCTTGTCCCGATTGAGCCGACCATAAGGTCTTGGTGCTGAGGATAGAGCTCAACGCCGTCGTGTTGTTACCCCAAATGCCATGTAAGGCATCATACGGCGTCAACATACGACCCAACTTCACCGAACCCCACGAACCTTGCAAACCCGCCCATGTGTCACGGCTTGCCAAACCGGCGCCGCTTGTGTCCGCGTCAATTTCAGATTCAACTTGGAAAATTGCGGACAAACCACCGCCTAAGTCTTCCGAACCACGGATACCAAAACGGGAATCATTCGAGGTGATGCGTTGGATTTTGCCCATGCTGTTGCTGTCTTTGCTGCTTACAGATTCAACAGACACGTTCATACGACCGTAAAGCGTTACATTTGCGGTTTGCGCGCTGGCAACCGACGCGGCAAACATGCCCAAAACGGCAGCCGCGATAAGAGTTTTTTTCATGAAAAGTCTCCTTTTTGCAGATAAAAAGACAAGCACCCAAAGAACTCTTTCTTATGAAGCCGCTTGTCAGCTTTTAATCCCTCTCGAAAAATAATAACAACGAGAAGTTGTCAACATTGTGCCAAGATAGTGTTTTGGGGTGCAAGGCGCGAAGATCATTTATTTGTGTCTAATTTGTTTCATGTTGTTGACGCGCAACAACACTCAAATCACCACTTAATTTATGGTGTTGTGGCAGAATGTCACAAAAGTAACTTTAAGATATTCTTTTTTGCCTATGACACCGCTTGTGAGCATGTTGCAGTTTATTATAATCGCATCAATTGTGTTTATTGTGAGCGCATTATCCGTTGCGCTGTTGTGGCTTTTCCGCAACAAATTGCCGCACGACACACCTAACCACCGAACTTTGCATCAAGAACCCATTCCCAGCGTCGGCGGGCTTTCCGTGTGGAGCGGGTTGCTCTTCGGCGTGGCGGCTATTCTGGCGGTCTACGGGCGCGAATCCGAACTTTTCCGCTATCACTGGGCGGCACTTTTGGTCGGCGTGCTTTTGCTGGTCGCCGTTTCCTTAAGAGACGACTTCAAACACGTCTCCCCTTTATATCGGCTTGTCTTCCAGTGCGTTGCCGCCATTTTGGTGACCGCCTGTTGGAGCGTCACCGAAACCTCTCTTCAGCCCTCCATGTTCGACGTTTACGGGCTTTTTTCCGCGCCGCGCTTTACCGTTTTGTGCGCCATCGTGTTTTTTGTGATGTGGATGGCAAACCTCTTTAATTTTATGGACGGCGCAGACGGGCTTGCCGCCACCATGGTGACCATCGGCTTTTCTACCTTGGCAATTGCCGCCCGTCATATGGGGCTTTCGTGGTGGTGGTTGCCTGCCCTCACCGTGGTGGCCATTCTGCCTTTTGCTCTTCTAAACCTGCCGCCCGCAAAAATGTTTTTGGGCGATGTGGGTGCTATTCCTACGGGCTTTTTGGCGGCAGGATTGGGCGGGTTGGGCATTGTGGAAGACGCTTGGTCTTTGTGGTTTGTCATCCTCACGTTTTTGCCTTTTATCATGGATGCCTCCGTGACCCTCGCGCGCCGCCTTCTCAAGTGCGAGAGAGTTTGGGAGGCGCACAACAATCACTATTTCCAACGTTTGATCCGCTTAGGATTGGGGCATCGCGGCGTTTTGCTGATGTTTGCCACGCTGATGGTCGGTTGCGCCGGGTCCGCGCTTTTTTGCCTTTATTCAGGGCTTTCTTTGTTCTTAGCCCTACTCCTCTGGACGCTGATTCACGCGGCTTTTTTTGTGGCGGTGGATGTGGCGTGGCACCGGAGAAAAGGCGTGTGAGCCACTTTTTTGAAAACGCTTTTTATCGTAAGCCTTTTTTGTAAACCCCGATGACGCGCGATTCATGCTGTTTCAAGCCTTTGCCCCACCCGGCATTTTGGATTGCGCTTCGTTCCCTGCTATCATCACACGATGAGTGATCACCGTTTTTTTCGCCCAAAATTTCGTTTGATGGTTTGCGCGGCTATCTCCACCGCGTTGATCGTCTCGCCGCTTTCCTTATTCGCGCAAACCCTGCCGTCCTTGCCGGACTTAGGGGATGTCTCACAAAAACTTTTAACGCCCTCGCAGGAAAGAAAAATCGGCGAAGGCATCATGACGCAAATGCGCGCCGACGGCGTGTACATGAACGACCCGGAAGTCAACGATTACCTTGATCTTTTAGGTCATCGTCTTGTGGCCGCCGATAAAGACACTCGGCAACCTTTTGATTTTTT
>JAIRPA010000117.1 GCA_031257235.1 Burkholderiales bacterium
ACGGCTTTTTTGCCGCCCGCGTTCATGGCGATGTTGCCGCCGATGCAGGAAGCGTCCGCCGAGGTGGGGTCTACCGCAAACACAAACCCCGCCTTTTGCGCCGCGTTCAAGGCTTTTCGGGTGACCACTCCCGCGCCGGCGGAAAAAGTCGGCGTCGGCTCTTTGTGTCCGGGCAAGACGATTTTCTCAACGCCGGACAGCGCGTCGAGTTTTTCGGTGTTGATCACAATCGCGTTGCCGGTCAAAGGCACCCCGCTGCCGGTGTAGCCGGTGCCGCCGCCGCGCGGAATGATGGTAAACCCAAGATTGATGCACGCCTCCACTAAGGCGCGAACTTCCGATTCGGTGTCGGGATACAACACAGCCACCGGGTATTCGATCCGCCAGTCGGTGGCGTCGGTGACATGCGCCGCACGCGCGAACGGATCAAACGCGATGTTGTCTTGATGCGTGTGATGAATGAGTCCACGCAAAGCGCGGGCGCGCATACCACGTGTTTGAGGAAACCATGCGTTGAACGTATCAACCGCCGTCTGCGCGGCTTGGATCAATTGCAAAACACGCTCCGCACGTTCGGCTGAAGCGCCTTGATTGGAGACACGGCGTTTTTCCATCTCACGAAGGCGGTGGTGCATCGCGTTCACCAAGAGTGCCTGACGCTTCGGATTGTTGAGCAAATCTTCCTGAAGATACGGGTTGCGCATGACCACCCAAATATCGCCTAAAACCTCAAAGAGCATCCGCGCCGAACGCCCGGTTTGCCGCTCGCCGCGCAGGGATTCCAAAATCTCCCACGAAGGCTCGCCTAAAAGACGGGAAACGATTTCCCGATCGGAAAATGAAGTGTAGTTGTAGGGAATCTCGCGCAAACGCGGCGTTTTGGTGTCGCCCTTGGGGGCAACGGGTGTGACGACTTCCTTATTCATCGCTTTGCCCTTCGGCTGTCTTTGAAAAAGAGGGCTATTGTACATCAGGGGGAAGAAGGGTTCGGCAAAAAGTAAAAACCTACTTTTTGCCGGTTGAAGTCACCCAAAAAGCACCGGCAAAGCCGGATACTTTTTGGTAGGAACAGCGGTGTGGATTCTGCGACTTCGCTTCGCTGCGCGCAGAATGATGGCACTCTGATCCCTGACTTCTGATTCCTGATTCCTGAAATGCAGAATCCATGCCGCCTTTTCCCCAAAAAATCGTCGGGGTCGCCCCGCGATTTTTTGGTAGCACAACCGCCCAAAAGTAGGTTTTTACTTTTGGGCGCCCCCATAAAACAAAACCACGCGATTGCGTGGTTTTGAAAAAAAATGCCTGATGGTTTGGCGTCCCCAGGGGGAGTCGAACCCCCGTTACCGCCGTGAAAGGGCGATGTCCTAGGCCTCTAGACGATGGGGACCTAAAACTTTTTTATATTCCGTGGTGGAGATAAGCGGGATCGAACCGCTGACCTCTTGCATGCCATGCAAGCGCTCTCCCAGCTGAGCTATACCCCCACGCATGAAGTCCGCCATTATACGGTTTTTTTTCTAAATGGCAAACACCCTCACAAATTTTGCGATATTCTTGACTTCAAGGTCGCACTTTGCCCCAAAAGGCAAAGTTTGATGCGCCCCCGTACCTCGTTTGACAACCTTAAAAAACCCAATATGGCAAAACAAAAAACGCTTTATCAATGCACCGAATGCGGCGGTCAATCTCCGAAATGGCAGGGGCAATGCCCGTCTTGCGGGGTGTGGAACACGCTTGTCGAAACGCTTGCCGCGCCCCCGCCTTCCCGACGCTTTGAAAACCTCTCCGGCGCGCGATCTTCGGTGCGCGAATTGTCTTCCATCAAAACCGACGAAAAAGAGCGCATTTTGTCCGGCATTGCGGAGTTGGATCGCGTGTTGGGCGGCGGGTTTGTCGCCGGCGAAGTGGTGCTTTTAGGCGGCGACCCCGGTATCGGCAAATCCACCCTGCTTCTGCAGGCGACAGCGGCATTGGGAGCTTCCAAAGAAACGCTGTACGTCACCGGCGAGGAATCCGTCGAACAAATCGCCCTGCGCGCACAACGTCTGGGCTTGATCAACGCGCCGGTTCGCCTGTTGGCGGAAGTCCAATTAGAAAGCATTGTTTCGCAACTGGATACGGTGAAACCCGAAATCGTGGTCATCGACTCCATCCAAACCATCTACACCGAGCTTTTAACCGCCGCGCCCGGCAGTGTCTCGCAAGTGCGCGAATGCGCGGCGCGTCTGACGCGGTACGCCAAAGAACGAGGCGTCGTTTTGGTGCTGATCGGACACGTCACCAAAGAAGGGGCTATTGCCGGACCGCGCGTTTTGGAACACATCGTGGACGCCGTTTTGTACTTTGAAGGAGACACCCATTCCAATTACCGCCTCATTCGAGCGGTGAAAAATCGCTTTGGCGCAGCCAACGAATTGGGGGTCTTTGGCATGACCGAATCCGGCTTAAAAGGTGTCGCCAATCCCTCCGCCCTTTTTTTGTCACGACACGAAAAAGCCGTGCCGGGGGCGGCTGTGTTGATCACGCTGGAAGGAACGCGCCAGCTCTTAGTCGAGATTCAGGCATTGGTGGACCCCGCCGGCGGCGGGATGACCTCACGCCGTTTGGCGGTTGGGGTCGATCACCAACGTTTGGCGCTTTTGCTTGCCTTACTGCATCGGGTCAGCGGCGCGCAAATGGGCGGGCTGGATGTCTTTGTCAACGTCGTCGGCGGCATGAAAATCGACGAGCCTGCCGCAGACTTGGCGGTACTGCTTGCAATCTATTCCTCTCTTAAAAACAAAGCACTAGACCCTAAACTTGCCATGTTTGGTGAAGTCGGCTTGACCGGTGAAGTCCGCCCCGTTCAGCGCGGACAGGAAAGAATCCGCGAGGCGGTGAAGTTAGGATTCAAAAAGGTGTTGGTGCCGTTTCAAAATAAACCCAAACAGGAGATTCACGACGTGGAAATCATCGCGGTGCATCGTGTCGAAGAGGCGTTGGAGGTTTTGGGGTAGGCAGGGATCAGGGGGAGTCGGCAAAAAGTAAAAACCTACTTTTTGCCGGTTGGAGTTAGCAAAAAAGTACGGGCAAAGCCCGATACTTTTTTGTATAAAAGACGGAAAAACCGGATTGCGGGTCACTTCCTTCGGTCGCCGCAATGACGACGCGCTTTGCGCGTCCGCCGCCTTTTGGCGGCGCGTGGATTCTGCGACTTCGTTTGCTAAAGCAAACTGCGCGCTTAAATGACGGCGTTTCTGATCCCTGATTCCTGAAACCCTGATTCCTGAATCACTTTTTGCCGCCCCCTTACAACGCAAAAATACGCTCGACGATAGCCCCGTCTTGCCCCGCGATGCGAACGCGCGCGGCGCGCGGCAACGGCGGAGATTGAAGGTGGGTCGGTTGCCACGAATTCACCCACACATTGTCCTGATTTAAATACGTCAGCTCAAAAAAGGCAATGTCGGTCAAAAGAACATACCGCGCCGGCTCCGTGTCTTCTTCCGTGTCAAAACTTCCCCAATAAAGCAGGGTCAATGTTCCCCCCTGCCATTCGTAGGCGATGCGCAAACCGGTGGGCGGGGACGATTGCTCCAAAACGGCCGTCGGTAATCGGGACGGCGCGCGGGCAAATTGTAAATACCCGGCGTTCTCTCCCCGATATTCGCCCCACCATGCGGGAATGGTTTCCCTGCCCCGCTTCATCATGCGCGGCTGCGCCAACGCCAAATCCGTTTCGATTTTAGAAAACACCTGTTCTAAGGCGCGCCACTGTGCGGCTTCCGTGGCTAACCGCGCTTCGCCTTGCGTCATGGCGTCGGTCGCGCGATACGCCATCACCGACACCAAGGCAAAAATCGCCATGGCAATGAGAATCTCGACTAAGGTGAACCCGCGTGATTTCATGGGGTCTTTCCCTTTTTTTCGGCGGCAACGCCGACATAACTGTTTAATCGCGCCAATTCGTAGTCAGGATCATTTTTTTCGACCACCCGAATGTCCACCTTGCGAAACGACGGATTGGGGGTTTCCGTGACGGTTTGACGCCAGACAAATGCAATTCCTGCCTGCAGTGCCTCCCCTTCCACGCTCCCCTGTGACGGCAAGACTTCCATGGTGCGCAATTCCGCAAAACGATTTTCAGCTACCCAAAGCGCCAAAGTTCGATGTTTTAGTAAATTGGCGTGATCGGCGCTTTGGTTTAGGGTGCGCAAGCCGGCCGCCAAGGCAACCGCAATGATCGAAAGCGCCACTAAAATTTCAATCAGGGTAAATGCCGATTGCCGCTTCATTCGATTGTCTCCGGCGGAAATAAAGTCACCCGCCCTAAGGGGTCGACAAGAATCCGCGCGCGCACCGTCTCCAAACAAAGTTCAAGCTCGTAGGGCTCAAAATGACCGGACGGCAAAATCGGGAGAACCGTTTCGGGGGAAGTCGCTTTTCCCGAATAAATCATCGGGCGATAAATCATGCCTTCGGGCAGGCGACGCACGCGAAGCGCGTCATCGTCCACCGCTTTCCATTGAGGTTTTTCATCGTCGCTTAAAACCAAAAATTGCCAGCCTATCCCTTGTTCCAGCGGCGCTAAACCTAAGACTTGATGTTGCCAGCGCGCGCGGTCGGTCGCGTATTCCAACGCGCCGGCGAGCTCACGCGATTCCACGCGCAACTCTTTTGAAACATCGCGCGATAAATTCAACGCCGCCACCCCCACCGCGACCGATAAAATCACCAGCACAATCAACACCTCCACCAAGGTGAACGCGGCAGAAAAATAGCGCGGGAAAGTCAACGAAACCGCCCAACGACGCATGGTATTCGGCATCAACACAATGTTTTAGACAAAGAATTCATTCTAGTGCAGTTCGGGTGAATCGGCAAAAGCAAGAGGGGTTAGTTTCAGGAATCAGATTGCGCCCAAAAGTAGGTTTTCACTTTTGGGCGAACCACTTTTTGCCGAACTCCCTACCATACCCCCAACCGAACCAACGCCTCGGTGGCTTTGCGGTCCCAGCCTTGATTCGCCGCGGGGCTTGCCGGGCTGGGGTGCAGAATGCGTCCGATGTTCACCGGCGCATCGGCTAACGCCGTCTTTAATCGTTTTTCCGCCCACGCGCCTACCCCAATCACCCATCGGGGTTTGAGGATTTTCACAGTGTCCGACAAATGCGCGTCGCACGCATCAAGCAAAGGCGTTTGTTCTGTGATCGGCAATTGATCGGGCGTGATGTTTTTACCCTCACTAAAAAACGCGAGCGGACAATAATTCAATACAAAATGATCGGCAAAAAATCGCGTCGGGGTGACAAAACGCTCTTGGAACAATCCCCACAAACGCCTGCCGCTGACCTCCGAACGAGGACAATCAAAACCTTCGATCGGACGATGCGGGTTTTCGATGATAGGTTTGTCGACAGGGGCTTTTATTTTTAACCAATCCCGAACGGCGGCAATTTCGCCAAAAGGAATTCCCGTTTGCGCCATCCCGAAAGGTCCCGGATTCATGCCGACAAACAACACTTTTTTGGGCGAGGCGCCATAACGCGCCAGATATTCCCGATGCGCCGCCCACGCATAAATCAAAGGGTTATACGTATGGGTGACCGGAGGCGAGAAAGTCAACGGTTCCACCGCGTCGCGTAAACGTCGGGCGGCGTCGATCAATAAAGTATTTTCCATAGATGAAGGTTTGCGTGATACAAAAAGATAAGACGCGCGTGCGCGCTTAAACATTATTTAGGCGTTTCGGGAGGCACCCCGTTCCAAGGGGCAACTTTGAGCAATAAAATCATGCCGGGAATTGCCAATAAAAAACATAAAATAAAAAATCTCAACCAGCCTAATTGTAAATCTTCCACCAGATACCCCGCAGAGGCATTGATGAAGGTGCGCGGAATGGCGGTTAAACTGGTCAGTAACGCAAATTGTGTGGCCACATAGGCGGGGTGCGTGGTGCGCGCGATGAACGAAACCGACGCCGCCGTGCCTAAGCCTACCCCCATTGCCTCAAAACCAATCACAAACGCCAAAGCCAATAATCGATCCGGCGTGGACGCACCACTGCCCAACATCGCCAACCCCGCAAAACCTAATATTGCGATTGCCTGCAAAACCCCAAACGTCCACAACGCGCGATTAACACCGATTTTGGTCATCAATACGCCACCGATCACGCCGCCGATCACACTGGGCCACAAGCCCGCGTTCTTGGCGACCAAGCCGATTTCCGTGCGGGAAAATCCCATTTCAAGATAAAAAGGCGTGGCAAGAGAGGTGCACAAAGAATCCCCCAGTTTATAAAGCAAAATAAACGCAAGGATGTAAAACGCGGAGGTATAGCCGTGACGTGTAATGAATTCCACAAAAGGCTCGATGATGGCTTCGCGCAAGGTTTTGGGCGGTTTAATATCGGCGCGGGGTTCGGAAACCAACAACGACATGATCAAGCCGGGCAACATAAAGCATGAAGTCACGGCAAACACCCACGCCCAAGAAAGATGATCCGACAAAATCAATGATAACGATCCCGGAATCAAACTGGCCACTTTATAAGCATTGACGTGCAAGGTGTTGCCCATCTCCTGCTCGGCGTCGGTTAATAGATTGCGGCGAAAAGCATCCAAGACAACATCCAACGACGCCGAAAAAAACGCGAGCATGGTGGTTAAAACAACAATTAAAGTTAAATTAACTTTGGGA
>JAIRPA010000188.1 GCA_031257235.1 Burkholderiales bacterium
GCGGCTTATTCTTCATTCAAAATCCTTTCGTTGATGCCCCAAAATAGCGGATTAGGGAGCGAAGATCAAGTTTTTGGAGGGGATCACAAAGCCAAAAGATTGGCAAAACCCCGTCAATCCACCCGATCATCGGGGATTTATCGAGAATATCAGCCCAAAAGAGGCGTTCTATTGCGTAGGAGAGGTTGATGCCGTCGCGGTATCTTCCGCACAACCCAATCGGGCGAGATTTCTTTGGAAAGTGCTTTGTGCTTGTCGGCACATGGCATCCATCGTGGCGGAATTTTTTGCGGGCGCTGAATCAAACAAAACAGCCGTTTGTTTGTTTAACTGATCGAGCAATGCCGAATTGTTGGTTTTTTGAACGCATCGCTTCACATCCTCAATATAGGCACGGCAAGATTGCGGCATGGATGAAGGCATAAGAGAGGCGCTACCGCTGTTCTCCGTGGGTTGATTGTCGGCGGATGGTTTTTTTTCTGTGCCGACTTCCGTTTCATCTTTGAGATGAGCAAATTGTTCTTGCGTTTTTCGCAAGATTTCATTTTCCGTTGTCGCCATCGTGTTGGGCGGCTCATGATCGCTACATCCCAGTGTTGCGATAAAAACGGTCATCATCCAATATTTAACGAATTTCATCATTGAGGCGCATATTTAACAAGACCCTAAACTTGAGACCTTTACCTTGCCAAGCCGTGTCAGTGGAGACGAAACACAGGGTTTGTAAAGGTCTCAACGTGCATAAGGATACAGGAAACCGCATAATTTCGCGCGGTTTTCATCAAAAAACCGTTGACTTTGGCAACCCGGTTAAAGAAATCGGAGCGATAGAGGCTCCGATTTCTGATGCTTTAGGTCTTAATCGATGCGACTAAACGCGACGACGGTATTCGTTGGTGCGTGTGTCGATCTCGATTTTGTCACCGGTTTCGACGAAAAGCGGCACGGCAACTTCAAGTCCGCTCGCAATTTTGGCGGGTTTGGTCACTTTGCCGGAGGTGTCACCGCGCACGGCGGGTTCGGTATAAGTGATTTCACGAACGACGGAGGTCGGCAATTCAACAGAAATGGCGCGCCCTTCGTAAAAGGTCAGCTCGCATTCCAAGCCCTCTTCAAGATAGGCCACCGCGTCCCCCAAACTTTCGGCTTCAACCTCATGTTGGTTGAATTCGGCGTCCATGAAGACGTACATGGGATCCGCGAAGTAAGAATATGAGACTTCTTTTTTCTCAAGTTGAATGGCGTCGAATTTTTCATCGGCGCGGTAAATGGTTTCCGTACCGCTTCCGGTCAGAAGGTTTTTGAGCTTCATTTTGACGACGGAAGCATTGCGCCCCGACTTGGAGAACTCAGCTTTTTGAACGACCATCGGGTCTTTGCCGATCATCACTACATTACCGGAGCGTAACTCCTGAGCAATTTTCATAACCATAATATTGTTTGCCTGATTTAGAAAAGGAAAAGTTGCTTGACGCAACAAACGCGAAATTATAGCGCAACCGAATCATGAGTGGAGAGTAAAACGTCGGCGCGTCCAAACGCGGGATTTTGCAAAAGTCCGGGTTGGCGAGACCCGCCAAATTCCTTTGTCAAAACCAAAAACGAGGTTTGCTGATTTTGCAACAGCAAGACGACTTTTCTGCTGAAGGACCCGCATTTGGGGTTAATCTTTTTAGGGTTTTAATGGTCGTTTTGTTGCAAAACGACGGTCAAAAAAATCAACATTTCCATAAAAACATCTTCATTTTGCTTGGGGGGAGTCTCAACCCTCCGCCGGCTCTCGTAGAGCGAGGTCAAGGTTTGCCGCGGATGGCACGATCTTTGAAATATAAGTCATGGCGGAAGCGATAATTTGATCGGCAATCTTTTCATGTCATTCCGCCTTTTGTCCTTTGAAAAGGTTTTGTTTTTTTTAATGTCCTCACCGGAGAATTTTTTATATGAATACCCCACGGCATTCGGTTTCTTTTCTGCGCTACATGGTGGCTGTGCTGTTATTGACATTCGGCGCGGCTTTATCAACAACGGCTTTTGCGCAAAGCTCACCCAAAACGAACGAAACCGTGTTTCGCGTCGGTTGGCAAAAAGGATCACACTTGGCGCTGTTAAAGTCTCTTCAAAGTCTTGAAAAGCGTTTGGAGTCATCGGGCGTTTCCGTGACTTGGATTGAATTTACGGCAGGTCCGCAAATGCTCGAAGGTTTAAACGTAGGCAGTATAGATTTTGCGTGCGTGGGAGAAACGCCGCCGGTTTTTGCGCAAGCTGCCGGCGCACCTTTACTTTATGTGGCCAATGAGCCGCCCGCGCCGGAGGCGGAAAAAGTATTGGTGCCCAAAAATTCAACCCTTCGTTCGTTTGGTGAATTAAAAGGCAAACGCATCGTATTAAATCGCGGCTCTAATGTGCATTATTTGTTGTTAAAACTTTTGGCAAAAGAAAACCTAAAGTATAGCGACGTGAATGTTGTTTATCTTCCGCCGGCGGATGCGCGCGCGGCATTTGAGAACGGGTCTGTCGACGCTTGGGTGATTTGGGACCCGTTTGCGGAGGCGGCAATTGTACAAACCGGCGCGCGCGTGTTGGCAGAGGCAAAGGCAACTCCTGTCAATATTGCGGAAAACTATAATTTTTATTTAACAACCCAAGCCTTTGCGCAACAACATCCTGAAATTTTGAAGCAAACGGTTGATGAGTTAAAGAAGATGGGGGAATGGGTGCCGAGCCATTTGGATGAAGCGGCAGCCCTATTGGCACCGCAAATCGGGTTGACGCCGGCGATTGCCAAGTCCTCGCTTTCTCACTACGGGTATGGAGTTCTTCATGGTTTTCCGATTGGCGCGAAGGTGATTGCCAATCAACAAGCCATTGCCGATGCTTTTTTTGAACAGAAATTGATTCCGAAAAAGTTAGAGGTTCAGAGTGTTGTTTGGAAGCCGTTTTGATGAACCGGATGTAAATTTTAAGAAGTTGTTGATAAGATGAAATTGATCTTTTTTCCATTTTTTCGGTTTCGTGGATTATTGAATCGGCTTTTACCTTGGTTAGTGCCGATCATCATCGTCATCCTCTGGCAATGGGCGTCTTCGCGTGGGCAAATTTCTTCACGCATTGCGCCATCCCCCGTCGCGGTGTTGGAAGCGGCGTGGGAGCTGACCAAAACCGGTGAACTATTGAAACACTTATGGGCAAGTTTTTTGCGCGCGTCTGCCGGTTTTACGTTAGGTGCGGCCATCGGGTTTGTGTTTGGTGTGGCCAACGGCATGTCTCGTCGTTTTGAAATACTGTTTGATACCACGCTGCAAATGGCGCGCAACATTCCTCATTTGGCGATGATTCCGCTTTTGATTTTATGGTTTGGTATCGGGGAAGAAAGCAAATTGTTTTTAGTGGTGTTGGGTGTATTTTTTCCCGTTTATATTAATACTTTTCACGGCATACGTTCGGTGGACGCGGGCTTGGTCGAAATGGGGGAATCTTACGGGCTTTCAAAAGGGCAGTTATTTTTACAAGTGATTTTACCGGGCGCGTTACCTTCTATTTTAGTCGGTGTGCGTTACGCGTTAGGCTTTACTTGGTTGACGTTGATTGTTGCGGAAATGATTGCGGCGCCTTCAGGAATCGGATATATGGCAATGACAGCCAGAGAATTCATGCAAACCGATGTTGTTTTGCTTTCGATCTTGTTGTATGCCCTTTTGGGCAAACTCGCGGACACATCCTCGCGCCGCCTTGAACGCGGGCTTTTGGCGTGGCAGGTGGTGGCGGTTAAGTAAATAAGGATGATCGAGGTGACGGCTTATCAAGAAAAATCGCAGGGTAACGGTATTGCCCTTGGACGCACGCATACGACCTTAAACGAAGTTCGAGCCAAGGCTCATCATACAAATACTATTGTTCAAAAGAGTTTGAACGTTTCACGCGCCCGGTTCTGTTTGTCACAAAATCCCAAAGACAATGGGCACGGGGTTGGCGTGATTGCAAACCATGTGGCGCGACATTTTCAAAGCCGCGATGCTTCGGTGCGGCAGGTGTTGGCGTCGCTTGATTTGGTGATTTCGCCCTCCGAATTTGTGGCCATCGTCGGCAAAAGCGGGTGCGGCAAAAGTACGTTGTTGCGTTTATTGGCAGGGTTGGATCGCGCCGACAAGGGCGAGATTTTTCTTTTCGACGGCGTGTTGTCCAACGGTGAATTATCCGATGCCAATCAACCGCGTCTTATCCAAAATGCCTTATCTGAAGTGAGGATCATGTTTCAGGAGGCGCGACTTTTGCCGTGGAAGCGCGTGATCGACAATGTTGCCTTGGGTTTGCCCGGGCCGCGTGCAAAACGTCGGGACGCCGCCATGGCGATGTTGGAAGAGGTGGGGCTTTCCGATCGCGCCCAAGATTGGGTGTTGACACTTTCCGGCGGGCAACGCCAGCGTGTTGCGTTGGCGCGTGCGTTGGTGCATCGTCCGCGTTTGTTGTTATTAGATGAGCCTTTAGGGGCGCTGGACGCGCTGACTCGAATTGAAATGCAAAGACTTATCGAGCGATTGTGGCGGCAACATCATTTTACGGCGGTGTTGGTGACGCACGATGTTGCGGAAGCCGTGACCTTGGCGGATCGCGTGGTATTGATCGAATCGGGAAAAATTTCGCTGACGAGTTCAATCGATCTTTTGCGTCCGCGTCACCGCGCCGCCACCGATTTTGCCGCGTTGGAGGGGCAGGTGTTGGCAAGGCTTTTAAACGACCCGACCGAAGAAGGCAAAGTTCGGGAAGTGACGGAGTGGCATTTGTAGAGGATTCGCCAAAAAGAAACCCGACTTTTTGACGAATCCTTCGATGGCTCACTCAATATCTGAACACCGAACCACCGCTTTAATCGTGAAACGGATGGCGGATTAAAATGGTTTCGTTGCGTTCGGGCCCCGTAGAAATCATCGCAATCGGCACTTCGGTCAACGCTTCGATTCTTGCCAAATAGGCGCGGGCGTTTTTAGGCAGGGCATCCAGCGTTTGTGCGCCAAACGTGCTTTCCTTCCATCCCGGAAGCGCTTCATAAACCGGCTCGCAACGCGCAACCGCGTCAGCGCCTGTCGGAATTAAATCAATCGGCTTGCCGTCGAGTTTATAGCCCGTACAAATCATCATTTGATCGAACCCGTCCAACACATCCAGCTTTGTCAGACACAGCCCTTTCACGCCGTTTAAGCGAAGCGATCGACGCAAAAGCGGAATGTCCAACCACCCGCAACGGCGTGGACGCCCCGTCACCGATCCAAACTCATTGCCGCGCTCCGCCAATCTTTTACCGATTTCGTTGGTTTGTTCCGTCGGGAAAGGTCCGGTGCCGACCCGCGTGGTGTATGCCTTAACAATACCGAGGACGTAATCAATGTTGCCCAACGCCAAACCGCTACCGGCATAAGCGTTGCCGGCAAGACAATTGGAGCTCGTCACGAACGGATAGGTGCCGTGATCAATATCCAACAAAGCGCCTTGGGCGCCCTCAAAAAGCAACGATTCGCCGCGTTCGTTGGCAAGGCGCAAACAATCGGCAACGTCGGTAATCATCGGCGTGATGCGATAAGCGAGTGCGAGCATTTCATCGCGCACCGTCTCAAACGGCAAGGCGTCGCGCTTAAAATATTGTGTCAAAAGAAAGTTATGGTATTGAGCGAGCTTTTCTAACTTCGCGGAAAAAATGTCGGGGGAGAGTAAATCTTGTGCGCGGATGGCGCGGCGGGCGATTTTGTCCTCATAGGCAGGCCCGATGCCGCGACCGGTGGTGCCGATTTTATCTTCGCCCATGGAGGATTCCCGCGCTTGATCAATAGCCGCATGGTAGGGCAACACTAAGGGACACGCCGGAGAAATTTTGAGTCTTCCGGTGACTTTAACGCCGTTACCTTCCAATTCGTCGATTTCTTTTAAAAGGTCTTTGGGAGAGACAACAACGCCATTTCCCAAATAAACCGAGACTTGCGGATGCAAAATGCCGGAGGGGATCAGCCGCAACACGGTTTTGTGTTTGCCGATCACCAGGGTGTGCCCCGCATTGTGACCGCCTTGAAACCGCACCACGCCTTGCGCGTGTTCGGTGAGCCAATCGACAACTTTACCTTTCCCTTCGTCGCCCCATTGAGCGCCGATGACAACAACGTTTTTTCCCATTTTGAGTGATCTTTCTAAAGTAGTGTGTAAACTGCGTAGATGGCATGTTACTGCAAAATACGGAAGTGCTGATTTTAACGCGCTTCCCTTGGGTTAAGGATAAAAAACTCTTTTTGCGAAGAGACGAGGGGTTGTGCTAGAATGCAAAACCTTTCGCACGCGAAGAGCACCAAAGATCAAATGGGGATGTACCGGTTTCGACGGGGGTGTTGATGCGGTGCGGGGCATGTCGAGGCGCTTAACCTCGTTAAAATGAGCAATCGCAAAAATAACTGCGAACGAAGAAACTTTCGCTCTCGCGGCCTAAGCCCGCGGGACCTTGCATCGGGTTGCGCTTGACCCGAGTTTCGTAAGAAACCGCAAGGACATTTAAAGCGCTCGCGCCGCTTCGGGTTACTTGAAACCGGCGTTAAACTTAGGTAACTGGTCGCCGCATTGCCTGTGCTTTGGCAATGTTGCGACAAGACACAAAAAAGCACTAAGCATGTAGTCCCGGCTGTTGATAGCTTTCGGAAGCGGGTTCGACTCCCGCCATCTCCACCATCACCTTACATAGTTTTGTATCGACGCACACCAATAACGGTAGGTTTGTTTGCGGGTGTTGTCGTGTGAATTGCCATAAGCGTCATCAAAAAGGCGGGTATAATTCCGGCAATTTGAAACCTTGCAATATCTACAAATTCCGATCGTGAGACTAAACGTTACCACGTAGGCAGGGTTTTAGTCTCCACTCACTTTGCTTTGCCGAGTGCCGTTACTTGAGAAGATCAAGGAAACCGTGACTATGGCTCTTTTTAGCCCGGAATTTTGATTGTGAAGCAGGAAGGTGTGGAATGGATGATGAAATTGCCTCGCTTCGTGCCGAGAACGCGCGCTTGACCGCGTTGTTGGATGAGTACGGGGTTGCATGGCGACTAATTATGAATCGAAGGAGCAACCAATGGCTAAGGCCCCAAAACAAGCTACCGAACAATCGCTCGAATCAATACTGTGGAACTGCCGCAACGAACTGCGCGGCATCGGCGGGACAGACAACAAGCGCGACGCCGTTATCGGTCTCGTGTTCCTGAAATTTGCCGGGGATAAATTTTATAAGCGCCGCCGCGAAATCGAAGCTGAATGCGGTGACGATGAAGGTTTGCTTCAAATACTGCTTGAGAAGCCCTCGTCCTACAACGCCCACAACGTGTTCTATCTGCGGGAGACCTCGCGGTGGGAGCATATCAGGAAAAACGCCAGCTCCAATGACATCGCAGTAACATGCGACACGGCAATGAGCGACATTGAGTCTGACAACCCCTCGCTCAAAGGCGC
>JAIRPA010000014.1 GCA_031257235.1 Burkholderiales bacterium
CAACGGACCGACCTCGATTGGCTCGCCCAAAATTTACGGCGGGTCTAGTGCAAACGCCAACGCAAATTCAAACAGTGTGACGATCACGGACGGCACGCTGTCCGCCACCACCGATATTATCGGAGGCGAATCGAGCGGCACAGCCAATGCCGTGACCGTGAACGGCAATCAGGTCAACTTAAGCGGTACGGATTTTGGCACGGCAAAAGTCTTTGGCGGGCAAAACCTCGCCGCCGGCGCCGGTGAAGCCACCGTCAGCCAAAACGTGGTAACGATTGATACCGGCAGTGTGATTGCGGGCAATGTCACCGGTGGCGCGAGCGAAAAAGGCAAGGCAACGTTCAATGAAGTCAGGATTTCGGGCGGGGCAGTCAATGCGCAAGTCGCCGGCGGTCATGCCGCAACCGGTGATGCGGAAGACAACAAAGTCACGATTTCCGGCGGCACGCTGGATTTAAGCGCGGCGACGGATAAAAGTATTTTTGGCGGCAAGAGCGACGGCGCGGGCAATGCTTTGCGCAACGAAGTGATCATCAATGCGGCAAGCGGGACGGCACCAACCTTAACGTTGGATAGTCTTGCCGGCGGGACGAGCGCCGGCGGAGACGCCAACGCCAATAAGGTGACGGTTTCTTCCGGCTCGTTGACGCTTGCGGATGCGTTAATTGGCGGAGATGCGGCTTTAGGTAGGGCCAACAACAACGAAGTCACTCTTTCCGGCGGCACGCTGAATCATCAACTTGTCGCAACCGACAAAGGTATTTACGGCGGCAGAGGTGAGACTGAAGCCTCCGGCAACAAAGTCACCTTGAACCAAAACGACGGCACGTTGACCGCCACCACCACCACCACCATCATCGGCGGCAAAACGGCCGGTACGGCTAACGCCAATACGATTGAAATCACCTCGGTGGGGAGTTTGAATGATGTGACACATGTGGCGGGCGGGGAATCCTCCGGCGCGACAGGAACAATATCGGTCGACGGAAACACCGTCACCATCACCGGCTCAACGATGGGGACGACAGGCGATGTGGTTGGAGGTCTCAATGAGACCGCGAGCGGGACGACCGGCGTTGCCTCGGTCAAGGATAATACCGTGACGATCTCCGACAGCACGTTGGGTCATGTGACGGGGGGCAGCGGCGAAAAAGGTGAAGTCAAAAACAATATTGTGACGATTTTAGACAGTTCCGTCGGGGCTTTGGTCGGGGGCGAGAGCAGTGCCGACGGCGAAGTCAGCGGCAACAGAGTCACCGTCCAAGAAAGCGCGCCGGGGAAGACACAGGTTTCCGATTCCGTGATGGGCGGTGGGTCTGACCACGGTGACGTGAACGCCAACATCGTACAAATCACCGGAGGCTCGATTGACGGCGCGGTGACCGGCGGCAATTCCGTCAACTCAACGGCAACCAACGAAATCAAGGAAAACGAAGTGACCATTTCCGGCGGGACGATTTCGGGCAACGTGGTGGGTGGCACGGGGATGAACGAGTCTGTGCTTGACAACAAAGTGACCGTGACGGGCGGCAACATCGACGTGCAATCCAGCGGCGACAAATATATTCGCGGCGGCGAATCGTTCGGTGAAGGGACGGTGACCGGCAACATCGTGACGATCAACGAAAGTGCCGGCACGACCACGGTTTCGGCAGATACCGTTCAGGGCGGCTTTAGCTTGAGCGGGATAGCGGATCGAAACGAAGTGAATGTCACCGGCAGTACGGTTTCCGTGTCAGAGATCGCCGGTGGTGCTGTTGGGCAAGGGGATTCGGCGATCAGTCACGCCGATGAAAATATCGTCAGACTTGCCGATGTGAGTGCGGGAACCGCGGATGTCTTTGGCGGATTGATCAAACAAGGCAGCGGGAACGTTCGTGATAATGAGGTGACGATCACGAATAGCCAAGTCAACGATGTGACCGGCGGGAAAACACAAACCGGCAATGTGACGGGGAATGTGGTCACTTTGGGTGAGCGCGGTAGCAGCGACACCGTGACGGTCAACGGCAATGTCGTCGGCGGGAACACGACGACCGGCAACGCGACCGGCAACATCGTGAACATTTTAAGCGAGGTTGGTTTTGGAAGTTCTTCCTCCGTGAGCGGCGGAAAATCTTCCGGCGGCGATGCGTTCACCGGCAACACCTTAAACAAATCGCACGACTCCTCTATCCCGCATGTGGATAATTTTGAGTACATCAACTTCGAGTACACCGGAGATTCGGGGATTGGTCAGCTCGTGACCGACAACGGACAAGATGTCCACTTGGTGGTGGATAAAGATCAGGGCGGGAATCAGTATGAAATTACCGTTTCCGGCACCAACACCATCACGGGCGCAGGGGCAATCACCAAAGAAGGAGACGGGAAGTTAATCTTGACCGACGCCAACGATTATCAAGGCGGCACCACCATCAAAGGCGGGGTCGTTGAAGTTGGCAACAGCGGCAGCTTGGGAACAGGTCCCACGCAATTGGACGGCGGCTCGCTTGAGATTGCCGACGGCGTGAATGTTTCTTCAGGCTTAGCGTTAGACGGGAACGACAATATTATTGACGTGGAGACCGGACGCAACGTCGGGATTGGCGGCGTGATGACTGACGGACCTTCCGGGTCCGGCGGCTTCATTAAAACCGGCGGCGGCACATTAGAATTGTCCGGCGCGAACGATTACACCGGCACCACGGTGGTGGAAGAAGGCAAACTGGTTGTCGTCACCGATAATACGATCACCGGCAGTGTCTCTGTGGAAGAAAAAGGAATCCTTTCTTTTGACAGCGACGACAAGTTAGGCGGTTCGTCCAATTCGTCTTCCAACTTTTTAAATGGCGGCACTTTGGAACTCACCGGTACCGGCTATCAAAAAGATTGGACCATCTCTGCCGACGGCAAAGTCCATGTGCCCGGAGGGCAAGCCTCGTTTGACGGCGACTTCAACGGAAGCGGCAATCTGGTGAAAACCGGCGCGGGCGACTTGGCGTTGACTAACGACAACAGCTTTACGGGCTCCACACGGGTTGAAGAAGGCTCGATTATTTTAGAAGGGTCGCTTGCCTCAACGGATTTGACGATCTTCGGCGGAGCAACGTTTGACGCGACGAACGCCGCGACGACACCGCAGTGGACTGCCTTGACCGTGACAAGAACCGCGCCGCAGGTGTACGCAACCTATTCGGGCGATCTTAATGTCCAAAACGGTGAAATGTATTTTTACGCGCATCCCGATGTGACTCACAACGAAGTTTTGTTGAATGTGAACGGAAATGCCGATATTACCAACGCCATTGTGCATGTGGGCGTTCAAGGCAACCAACCGCAAATTCAAAAAGGCGATCAAATCGTCTTGATGAAAACCACCGGCAACGTCGTCGGTGCGCCGCAAAACCAAGAGACCGACGGGCAAAACGTCTACGGGATGCAGGGTGTGACGCTTAATTTATTGTTCACGCTTTCCACCACGTCCGATCAGTTGATCGCTTCGCTCGAAAAAGTGCAGGCGGCACCGCAGGCAGACGCGGTTTCCGAAGGCTCGGCGGCAGGGCTTGCGTTTGTGTCCAATTCGGGTGAATTAGTCGCGCATCGAGGTTTGCTGACGGCGGTAGAGGCGGCGAATCGGGATCAACACCAAGTCAATGCCTTTGGCGCGATTGAAGGAGGGGTTTCCAAATACAACACCGGCTCGTCGGTGAAGGTCAAAGGCGTCTCACTGATCACCGGCGCGGCGTCGAACGTCAACAACGTGGTGGTGGGCGGATTCTTGGAATGGGGTAACGGCAGTGCCGATACCAAAAACGATTTTCCGTCCTATACCGTCAACGGGGAAGACGATCTTCACTATTACGGCTTAGGCGCGTTGGCGCGTTGGGACAGCGAGGAAGGATACTACGCGGACGGTTCGATAAGATTCGGTCGCATACAAAACGAGTTTTCCAGCAAAGACTTTATCGACGCCTATGGCAATCAATCTTTAGTTGACTATGAAACGAAGTCTTTATACTACGGGCTTCATGTCGGCGGCGGATATGTCTGGTCGATCAACGATGCTCACAGTGTTGATTTCTACAGCCGCGTGTTGTGGACGCACGTCAACGGAGACACGGTCAAACTGACGACGAACGGGCAGCAAGGTGAAACATTGAAGTTCTCGGCGGCAAATTCCACGCGCTTCAAATTAGGCGCGCGTTATTTGTGGAGTCCGTCGGCTTCGATCAAACCTTATGCGGGCTTGGCGTGGGAATATGAGTTTTCCGGCAAGGCGGACGTTTCGGCCAACGGCAACAAGATCGACGCGGCTTCCATCAAAGGCAGCTCGGCGGTCGGTGAAATCGGCGTGGCGATTCACCCTGAAGAAAGCGCGTGGTCGTTTGACTTAGGCTTGACCGGATACGCAGGCAAACGCAAAGGCGGCAACGGTTTTGCGAAAGTCTCGTATCAGTGGTAGGAGATCGGGGTTGGGCAAAAAGTAAAAACACCGGATGCCCGAAAGTAAAACCTGACCTTCGGGCAGTTTAAATGCCCAAAAAATCGCGGGAAAACCTTGTGTCTTCCCGCGATTTTTGCTGTCTTTCGCAAAGTTCCCGCCCCCGTCATTTGCCTCCATGATGAGGATGCGCGACAATGCTCCCTTTTTTGAGACAAAACCCCCGCACGCCAAGCGTGGGGTGGGGCAGAGGTCCATGGGAGCCGGAGAACAAACGATGATCAAAAACGATACCTTCTTGCGTGCCTTGCGCCGTGAAAAAACCGAATACACGCCGGTTTGGCTGATGCGACAGGCGGGGCGTTATTTGCCCGAATACAACCAAACCCGCGCCAAAGCCGGCAGTTTTTTAAAGCTCGCGCAATCGCCTGAGCTTGCCACGGAAGTCACCCTGCAACCGCTGGAGCGTTTCCCTTTGGACGCCGCGATTTTATTTTCGGATATTTTGACCGTTCCCGACGCGATGGGCTTAGGGCTTTCCTTTGCCGCCGGCGAAGGTCCCAAGTTTCTTAAAAAAACCGATCACGAAGTCGCCATCCAAGCCCTTGCCGTGGTCGACACGGAAAAACTGCGCTACGTCTTTGACGCGGTGTCGTCGATCAAAAAGGCTTTGAATCAGCGAGTGCCTTTGATCGGCTTTTCCGGCAGTCCTTTTACTTTGGCGTGTTACATGGTGGAGGGCGGATCGTCCGACGGTTTTCCGAACGCGCGTCGTTTGGTTTATGAGCGCCCCGATCTCTTTGAAAAACTGATCAATGTCTTACATGTGTCGGTCACGCAATACTTAAACGAACAAATTGCCGCCGGCGTGGACGCGGTGATGATCTTCGATACATGGGGCGGTTTACTGCCCACGAAAGACTACGTTTGTTTCTCATTAGAACCGATGAAAAGGATTATTCAACAATTAAAACCCGGCGCAAAAGGCGAGCGCGTTCCTTCGATTGTTTTTACCAAAGGCGGCGGGCAATGGCTCCATTTATTGGCAGACTCCGGCGCTTCTGCGGTGGGCTTAGACTGGACAACCGATTTAACGCTGGCGCGAAAAATAGTCGGGAATAAGGTCGCGCTTCAGGGCAATCTCGATCCGATGGTTTTATTGTGTGACGAGCCCACCGTCGCGCGGGAAGCCGAACGTACCGTTCGCGCCGCCGGCATCGACCACGGATATATCTTTAATTTAGGGCATGGCATTGTCCAACAAACGCCACCTGATTCCGTCCGTGTCTTGGTGGATACCGTTCATCAGGTATCGCGTGCAATGCGTTGAGGATCACAAAGCAGGCGTTCGGCGACATTGAGGGTTTTGTTCGACATAGGACTAATAAATATTTTTTTCGTATCCAATGGAACGATCGGCTAGTTATTCACATTTGAGTTGTCAAGCGGTTTATTTGTGCCTTCTTTGGTATTGGTTGAGGATAGCTTTTTAACGCATTGATTTTAAATGATTATTTTTTTGAAATTTATTTTTCGTGCCAATTTTGGAATTTTATGGTAGGTGTTTTTTAAATTATTTTGGATTTCTCCCCAAAGTTATCCACAGGGATGCGGCAACGTAACCTTTTGGCGGCGTAACGCGATTTAACGATTTTTTTGTGAATAAAGCATTTTAAAAACAGGCGGTTAGCATTGCCCAACGACGATGACTGAGACATTTTTTGTGCCTGAAAGTAAGGGAAAAATCGCGCATGTCGCTTTGCCGGTGCCCATCAATCATGGGTTTGACTACACAATCGCGCCGGATCAATCTGTAACACGAGGCACATTGGTGGAGGTTCTTCTTTCCGGAAGACGTTGCCACGGCGTCGTCATGGAGGTTTCGGATCATTCGGATTTGCCGCCCGAAAAACTGATTCCCCTCAAAAAGGTGCATTCATTACCGCCGTTGCCGGAAGACGTATTAAGGATGACGGCATTTGTTGCCGACTATTATCGTGCCGAGCCGGGCATGGCGACGGATTTAGCCTTGCCGCCGCTTTTTGACAAAAATGTGGCGGTGCTGGCGCGTGACGTGTTGCCCCTTTCGCCCACAAAAGAAGGGCGCGCGGCTTTGTCGGCATTGCGCGAGCAAAAACGCGCGTCTTTAGTGTTGCGCGCGCTCATCGACCGCACGCTTTCAGAAGGGCTGTCGATTGACGCACAACAGACCGCCACGGCGACCCAAAAGCGTTATATCAAAACGTGGCGCGACAACGGTTGGTTGACCGAAACGCCCAATGAACTCAATGTTGAAGGGGGGGCTTACCCGCTTTTTGACGAACAGCAACATGTCGTTGATGCCGTGATTTCATCGTGGGGCACATTCAAAACATTTCTTTTGCAAGGCATCACCGGAAGCGGCAAAACGGAAGTGTATTTGTCGTTGGCGCGCCATGCCATCGCTCAAGGCATGCAGGTCTTGATCTTGTTGCCCGAAATTCTTTTAACGCCTCAATTCGAGCAGCGTATTGCCGCGGCACTGCCCAACGTGACCCTTGCCGTTTTACACAGTGCGTTGGGGCACGGCGATCGCTTGCGCTCGTGGTATCGCGCGGCAACCGGACGGGCGCAATTGGTGCTGGGGACGCGGCTTTCCGTCTTCACGGCGATGCCGAATTTAGGCTTGATTGTGGTGGATGAAGAACACGATCCTTCCTTCAAGCAAAACGACGGGGTACGGTATCACGCGCGCGACGTGGCGATTTGGCGCGCCAAAGAAAGAAACATCCCGATTCTTTTGGGCAGCGCCACACCCTCTTTGGAAAGTTACCGACACGCACAGCGTCACCGCTACGCACACTATAGAATTTCGCGCCGCGCTCACGAAGAGGCTAAATTACCCGCCATTTCTTTAGTCACCGAAGACTATTACCGGCTAAAAGAGGGACTCTCTACGGCGCTGATGAACGCCATCAAAATGCGTTTGCTTCGCGGAGAACAATCGCTGATTTTCATCAATCGGCGCGGGTTTTCGCCGTCCATCAAATGCACGTCGTGCGGTTGGGAGGCAACGTGTCCGCATTGTTCGGTGCGCTTGGTGTTGCATCGCTCGCCGCCCTCGTTGCGGTGTCACCAATGCGATTATGCGGTTTCCGTGACGCGCGCCTGCCCCGATTGCGGCAACATTGATTTAATCCCGAAGGGGTTTGGCACCCAACGCTTAGAGCAGACGTTAAAAGCAACGTTTCCCGAAGCACGGATTGCGCGGATTGACAGAGACTCCACTCGACGAAAAAGCGCGTTTCGAGCGATCAGAACGGACGTAGAAAATCGCGCGATTGATATCTTAATCGGAACACAAATGTTGGCCAAAGGTCACGACTTTTCCATGATCACGCTGGTAGGCGTTTTGGGGGCGGATAACGCGCTTTTTTGCGCAGACTTTCGCGCCACCGAACGGTTGTTCGCGCTTTTGCACCAAGTGTCGGGCAGAGCAGGGCGCGGCAATCTTGAAGGTGAGGTGATGATACAAACCGCGTTTCCCGATCATCCGATGTATCAGGCGTTGAAGCGTCACGCTTTTGATGATTACGCGGAAATACTGTTAGCCGAGCGCAAAGCCTTATCGTTGCCGCCTTATGTGCCGATTGCGTATTTGGAAGCCGAATCGGAGGACGAAGAAGCGCTTTTTGCGTTTTTGAATCGCGCGCGCCAACTGGGGCTGGAAATCATCAAAAACAAAGGAGCATCCCAACACTTTGCCTTACCGCTTGAAAAAAACACGCCCGACGATACCACGTCATTGAGCCCAAAAAATTTCCAAGGGGTTGAGATTTTTTATCCTATGGCGGCAACGCTTGCCAAACGGGCGGATTTTTTCCGCGCGCAAATCATGATGCGCTCCGGAGAGCGTGCGCAACTGCAGTCATTTCTGCGGCTTTTTTCCGAAGCGCTTCCCGACGTGAAAGTCCGCAACGTGCGCTACGCTCTTAACGTTGATCCGATGTAAGTTAGGGGGTTCGGCAAAAAGTGGTACTTTTTGCCGGTTGGAGTGAGCAAAAAAGTACGGGCAAA
>JAIRPA010000024.1 GCA_031257235.1 Burkholderiales bacterium
TAATGAGGCGCGACGCTCATGCCGAATCGTTCGTAGCCGCTTGCCGCCAATAATTTGCCCAGCTCGCCGGCGGTCAACAACGTGACCAGACTCACCACGACCATCCACACGATGTTGGACGAGAAAAAAAGCGCCGACAAAAAAAGAGCGAGCAGGATCACGCCGGTGATCACGCGCTGCGTCAAAGAGGATAGAGCAGGATAAGCCATGATTCGATACCTCAAAAAAATTATGAAGCGGGAGACGTATCCGCGCGCAGCTGGTCGCTGGTTCGCCCGAAACGTCGTTCGCGTGCGCGGTACGAAGCGATCGCCAAATCCAAGGCGGCGGCGTCAAAATCAGGCCAAAGCGTCTCCGTAAAATAAAGTTCCGTATAAGCAAGTTGCCACAACAAAAAATTAGAAATGCGCTTTTCGCCGCCGGTGCGGATGAATAAATCCGGCTCCGGCGCGTAAGGCATCGACAAATAAGGGTCAATCACGTCCGGCGAGAGTTTTTCGTCGGACAAGGCATTGGGATGCGCCCGAAAGTAAGCCTGCGCCGCACGGAAAATATCCCAGCGACCGCCGTAACTCGCGGCAATCGTCAACGTCAGATTTTGATTGTCTTTGGTGAGTTTTTCTCCGGCGGCAACCAAAGCCTCAATTTTGCGCCCGAAGCCGGAAATATCGCCGATGACTTTAAGGCGGATGCCGTTTTTGTGGAGCTTGTCGATTTCCTGCTCTAATGCCGACAAAAAAAGCCCTTTTAAGAGCGAGATTTCTTCGGCGGGGCGTCGCCAGTTTTCGCTGGAAAACGCAAACAAGGTTAAAAATTCGATCTTTCTTTCGATGGCGGCCGCCACCAACCCCCGCACCGTTGCCACGCCTTTTTGATGCCCGGAAAATCGCGGCAACAAACGTTGCTTTGCCCAACGACCGTTGCCGTCCATGATGATCGCGACGTGGCGAGGCACGTCACTGACTTCAGGGATGATCTTGGTCGTGGAAAAAAAAGCCATGTTAAATAAGCGTTAAAACCTTAAACCTTCGCCAAGCGTGCGCTTGGGTGAGTGTCCTTGATGGAGAAAGAACACACTGTCGGGCGAAAAAGGTTGAACCGTTTGAAAAAACGGAGGCGGCAGTCAATCAAACCGCCATGACTTCGGTTTCTTTGGCGGCGACGATTTTGTCGATTTCCGTGATGAAACGATCGGTTAATTTTTGAACTTCATCCTGCGCTTTGCGCTCTTCGTCCTCGGCAACGTCGTGATCTTTTAAAAGTTTTTTCAAATGTTCGTTGGCGTCGCGTCGCACGTTGCGCACCGCGACCTTCGCGTTCTCGCCTTCGTGTTTGACGATCTTGGTCAAGTCACGGCGACGTTCTTCGGTTAAAGCCGGCATCGGCAGACGGATGATGTCTCCTTGCGTGACGGGGTTGATGCCCAAATCGGAATCGCGCAAGGCTTTCTCAACGGTCGGCACCATTTTCTTTTCCCACGGTTGGACGGCAATCGTGCGCGAGTCCGCCAGCGTGACGCTGGCGACTTGGTTGATCGGGGTTGCCGTGCCGTAATAATCGACATGAATGTGGTCGATAATGCCGGTGTGCGCGCGCCCCGTGCGGATTTTGCCCAAAGCGTCTTTGAGCGCTTCCAAAGTGCGCTCCATTTTGTGTTCTGAGGTTTTTTTGATTTCGGGAATCATCGTGTTTCTCCTGAAGATATGGCTGACGTTATGATCAGCAAAGAACTAAAGTTCCTTCATTTTCGCCCAACACCACGCGTTTTAACGCGCCCGGTTTGTTGATCGAAAAGACACCTAATTTCATTTCCTGATCGCGGCAAAGCGCCAAAGCGGTGGCGTCCATCACGCGCAGATTTTTGGCAATGGCTTCATCGAACGATAACGTATCATAGCGCGTTGCCGTCGGTACTTTTTCCGGGTCTGCCGTATAAACACCGTCCACTTTGGTGGCTTTTAAGACGATGTCCGCGCCGACTTCCCGTCCGCGCAACGCCGCCGCCGTATCGGTTGTAAAAAACGGGTTGCCCGTCCCGGCGGCAAAAATCACCACTTTATTTTGCTCCAGATATTTAAGGGCTTTTCCGCGAATATAAGGTTCTGCCACCTGATTGATTTGCAAGGCGGACTGCACACGCGGATCGACCACGCCGGCGCGACGCAGGGCGTCTTGAAGAGCCAACGCATTCATCAGCGTGGCCAACATCCCCATGTAGTCGGCGGTGGCGCGATCCATGCCGGCCGCGCCGGGCGCGACCCCGCGAAAGATGTTGCCGCCGCCGATCACGATGGCGGTTTGTACGCCCATGCGCACGACTTCCGCAACTTCGCCGATGATGCGGTCGATCACCTTTCGATTGATCCCGAACGCGTCATCCCCCATCAAGGCTTCGCCCGATAGTTTTAACAAGATGCGTTTATAACGCGGGGTGGGCGACAAGGTCTGTTCCATGTGCAATTCCGTAAGAAATGAGGATTCTGATAAAAAAAGGGCGAGATTATCGATCTCGCCCTTGTCTTTACGATTTTGCCATCGCGGCGACTTCTGCCGCAAAATCGTCTTTGCGTTTTTCGATGCCTTCGCCGACGACCATTAAGTCAAACGAAAGCACCCGCGCGTTTTTGCCTTTTAAGTATTTTTCAACGGTTTCATCCGGGTTTTTCACGAACGGTTGACCCAGCAATGTCACCTCAGCCAAATACCTGGCCACACGCCCCTCGACCATCTTGGCGACAATGTCGGCGGGCTTGCCGCTTTCGGCGGCTTGCGCTTTGTAAATGTCGCGTTCTTTGTCGATCAAAGCCGAAGGAACTTGATCTTTTGAGATGCACATCGCGCGCGTGCCGGCCACCGAGGCGGCCACGTGTAGGGCAATGTCTTTGCCGGTGGCTTCATCGCCTTCTAATTCGACAGTGACCCCGATGCGCCCGCCGCCGTGCAGATACTGCACCAAACGCGCGGGGGTCTCACGATACGCAAAGCGACGCACCGAGACGTTTTCGCCGATTTTTTGAACCAAAGCCTGACGCGCCGATTCAACCGTGCCGCCTTCAAACGGCAACGCCATTAAAGCGTCTTTGTCTGCCGGACGTTTTTCGACGACCACGCGGGCAAGCTCACGCGCAAACGCGATGAAATCTTCGTTGCGTGCGACAAAATCGGTTTCGCAGTTGACTTCAACCAACGCCGCGCGTTTTTGATCCGACGAGACAAACCCGCCGTTGATCCCTTCGGCGGCCACACGATCTGCCGCTTTGTTGGCGCGCGCGCCGGACTTAATACGCAAAAGTTCTTCTGCTTTTTCGATGGCACCTGCCGCTTCCTGCAGGGCTTTTTTGCATTCCATCATGCCCAAGCCCGTGCGACGGCGCAATTCCATGACGACTGCTGCGGAAATTTCAGCCATTTTTTCTCCGTTTCTTTGTTGGATTTATTGTTGTTCGGGTTCGGCGTCTGCCGTTTCCTCGACTTCGACAAACTCGTCGCCGGCTTTCAACAAGCCCGACTGCGCGTCGTTTTTGCCTTCCAAGACGGCGTCGGCGACGCCGCGCGCGTAAAGCCGCGTGGCGCGACCGGAATCGTCGTTGCCCGGAATCACGTAGTCAATGCCGATCGGCGAATGGTTGGTATCGACCACCGCGACCAACGGAATGCCGAGTTTTTGCGCTTCGGTGACGGCAATTTTGTGATAACCGACGTCGATGACAAAAATCACGTCCGGCAGACGTTCCATGTCTTTGATGCCGCCCAAACTTTCGCGCATTTTTTCAAGCTCGCGCGTCATGGTGAGCGCTTCACGTTTGCTTAATTTTTCAAACGTGCCGTCGGTCTCCATTTGCTCTAAGTCTTTTAAGCGTTTGATCGACTGTTTGACCGTTTTAAAGTTGGTCAACATCCCGCCCAACCAGCGGTGATCGACATACGGCATACCGCAACGCGCGGCTTCTTCGCGGATGATGTCCCGTGCCTGACGTTTGGTGCCGACGATCAAAACGGTGCCCCGATTGGCCACCATGCGACGCAAATATTGCATGGCTTCTTCGTATTTAACGATGGTTTTTTCGAGGTTGATGATGTGAATTTTGTTACGATGACCGAAAATGTATTCAGCCATTTTAGGGTTCCAAAAACGGGTTTGGTGACCGAAATGCACGCCCGCTTCCAGCATTTGTCGCATACTGACCGACATAAAATACTCCTTCATATAGGGTTAAACCGCCACCGGCATTCGCTCTTGCTGATCGTGTTGGTCAAAGCAAGACCCCATTAAAACCGGTGTGTGAATTTGCGACTTTCGTCGCGCCTGAATTCCGCCTAAAAAAGCGGTGGCGGATTATAACACATTCAGGGATCAGGGATCAGGAATCAGGGTTTCGCCCAAAAGTAAACCCCTACTTTTGGGCGGTTGGGGTCACCAAAAAAGGACAGGCAAAGCCTGATCCTTTTTTGCGTAGGGGCGAGGCTTGCCTCGCCCGCCTTCGGCTTTTAAAACCGGATTGCGAATCAAGTCCGCAATGACGACGCGCTTTGCGCGTCCGCCGCCTAAGGCGGCGTGGATTCTGCGACTTCGCGCAGAATGACGCGCTCTGATTCCTGATTCCTGATCTCTGATCCCTGACTACAGTACCGACTTCAACAACGCGCCGATTTGCGCGGGGTTTTTGGTGGTTTTGATGCCGCAGGATTCCAGTATGGCAATCTTCCCTTCGGCGCTGCCTTCGCCTTGCGCGATGATCGCGCCGGCGTGCCCCATGCGTCTGCCTTTGGGCGCGGTGACGCCCGCGATAAATCCCACCACCGGCTTTTTCATGTGTTCTTTGACCCACCGGGCGGCGATTTCTTCGTCGCCGCCGCCGATTTCGCCGATCATGATGACGGCGTCGGTTTGAGGATCGTTGTTGAACAACTCCAAAACGTCACGATGCTTTAAGCCGTTGACCGGGTCTCCGCCGATGCCGACCGCCGAGGATTGCCCCAAGTTGAGTTCGGTCAACTGCGCGACGGCTTCATAGGTTAAGGTCCCGGAACGCGACACCACGCCGATTCGTCCTTTTTTGTGGATGTGACCGGGCATGATGCCGATTTTGATTTCGTCCGGCGTGATCACGCCCGGACAGTTGGGTCCCACCAACAGCGATTTTTTATGCTGTTGCCGCATTTTTTCGCGGATTTGCACCATATCCTTCACCGGAATGCCTTCCGTGATGCAGATGACCAAATCGAGATCGGACTCCACCGCTTCCCAAATCGCCGCCGCCGCGCCGGAAGGCGGGACGTAAATAACGCTGACATTCGCGCCGGTTTGTTGTTTGGCTTCCGCCACCGAGCCGAAAATCGGCAGGTCGTCGCAGGTCTCGCCGGCTTTGGCGGGGTTGACCCCACCGACAAAACACGAGCGTCCGTTGGCGTATTCACGGCAGAGTTTGGTATGAAAACGCCCCATTTTTCCGGTCATCCCCTGAGTGATGACGCGAGTATTTCTATCAATCAATATCGACATGTTTTCCCTCTCGCCTCAAGAAGCCGATTTCAACGCGACGATTTTTCGTGCCGCGTCGCCCATATCTTCCGCCAACGTGATCGGCAACCCCGAATCACGCAACATCGCGCGCCCTTCGTTCTCGTTCGCGCCCTGCATTCGCACCACCAAGGGAACATTCAAATGCACCTGACGTGCCGCCGTGATGATGCCTTCCGCCACCACGTCGCAACGAACAATGCCGCCGAAAATGTTCACCAAGATGCCTTTTAATCCCGCGCGTTTCATCATGATTTTGAAGGCCGCCGTGACCCGTTCGGTGGACGCGCCGCCGCCGACATCCAAAAAATTCGCGGGTTCGCCGCCGTAGAGTTTGATCGCGTCCATGGTGGCCATCGCAAGACCGGCGCCGTTGACCAGACACCCGATGTCACCATCCAACACGATGTAGGAAAGATCGTGCGCGGCCGCCTCGATTTCTTCCGGCGCTTCTTCGTTTAAATCGCGCAAGGCGACAATATCCGGGTGGCGGAAAAGCGCGTTGCCGTCAAATTCTATTTTGGCGTCCAAGGCTTTGACCGCACCGTTTTTTTCAAGGATGAGCGGATTGATTTCCAAAAGGGAAGCGTCGGACTCCCAAAACGCGCGGTATAAATCCACCAGAATTTTTTCAATCGGCAGGTTGAGCTTTTGCGCAATGGCGGCGGCGTCCTTTTCGGTCATTCCCGTCACCGGATCAATCCAATGTTTATAAATACTGTGAGGCGATTTGGCGGCGACCTCTTCGATGTCCATGCCGCCTTCGGTGGAGACCATCACGCAGGGCTTTTGTCGGGCGCGATCCAACACGATGCCTAAATAAAACTCTTTAGCAATGGCGGCACCTTCTTCGATCAAGAGTTTTTTCACGACACGGCCTTTGCTGCCGGTCTGATGCGTGACCAGCGTCATGCCGAGCATTTGTTGCGCCAACGTTTTGACTTCATCCAAAGATTTTGCCACTTTGACGCCGCCGCCTTTGCCGCGACCGCCGGCGTGAATTTGCGCTTTGACCACCCACACACTGCCCCCTAACGATCGCGCGACGTTGACGGCTTCATCGGGGGTTTGCGCGGGTTCGCCGCGGGGAACGGGAACGCCAAAACCGCGTAACAGCGCTTTGGCTTGGTATTCGTGAATCTTCATCGTGTCTCCTTACGAGGGTTGGTCAAACAACGGATGTTGCCGCGTCACGGAAATTTCCGCTTTTGACGGATCCGTTAAAGTTTTATTTCACACTTTTTGACAATTTGGTACTGCAATCTATCGACGGTCGTTGGACGGCGCGTCATAAAGGCTAGTATTTTACTCGGATATTTTCGGCTGTAAAGTCTTTTTTGGGGGTTCGGAATCAGAAATCAGGGTTTCAGGGATCAGAGGTCAGGGATCAGAAACACCGTCATTGCGGACTTGATCCGCAATCCGTTTTTTCCGCCTTTCCCACAAAAAAGTAACCGGCTTCGCCGGTACTTTTTTGCTCACTCTTACCGGCAAAAAGTAGGGGTTTACTTTTTGCCGCCCCTCCCAGGGATCAGAAGTCAGGGATCAGAAACATCGGCGCAAATGTGGTGTATCAAGTTGTACGGAGAAGCTACCTTTAACTCGTCATTGCGGGCAGACCTGCCGCAGGCAGGCAGACCCGCAATCCGGTTTTTATCACATCATTTAAAAACTCCCGGCTTTTCCGCGCCAAATTATTGCATGCAAATGGTTTCGCATTCCGAAACAATTTAGAATGTAGTCCTAAATGTTGTATTTGTGCTAAAAGAAAAGTTTTACCGCTCATGCCCGAAATATTGCCCTTCAATCTGATATATTGACCGTTCGCCACAGAATAATATCTTTTATGGCATAAATTGCTACCGAATAGCATAAAAAAGCGGGGTTTTCGGTATTCCCTTTGACTGACAAAACTTCGCCGTTCGTCAACTCCATAAAGCATGAAATTTGAATTACGCTTATTTTTTCATCATGCTCACTTGGAATATGAGCGCTTCATTCCAGCGGTTTGCGTAATGAAACGCCAAAGGAAGGGACTATGAACACGTTACATTTCAATGCTTATAAAAATATCCGCGGCTTTATGCTGTTGGAGGTGTTGGTTTCCGTATTGATCTTCGCTTTTGGCGTGGTGGCGCTCATGGGTTTGCAAGCCCGCGCGATGGGAACCAGCACGGAATCCAACGTTCGTGCGGAAGCCATGTACTTGGCGCGCAGTTACGTGGGAGAAATGTGGGCGGCGGGCGTGGGTGACGTTCAAGGCGCGGAAGCCGCTTTTCGGGAAAACGGCGCGTTTCATCAAAAAATGCACAATCGCCTGATCGCGGATTTGCCCGGGGCGCAAGACGCCGCGCCCGGAAACAAATCCAATCCCGAAGTGGTCATTGAATCCGCCGCGGGTTTGGCGGACAACGCCGTGCGCGTGCTCATCACGATTTATTGGGTTGAACCTTCCGCGCAAAACCCGGATGGCAGCCCTGTCGTTCATTCGTACACGGAAGAAAGTTTCATCGGCAGTAACGTGAAGCCGGGCGCCGCAAGCGACCCGGATGACAATAATCCTTAAAAGAGCGTGACGCCATGTTTGCCACCACACAAAAATACAGACGCCAACTCGGATTCACGCTTGTGGAGTTGATGGTCGGGGTTTTGATCGGAACCGCCGCGATGGTCATCACGTATCAGATTTATGATCGCGCGCAAGCCGCACAAAGAAGTTTATCCACCGTCAACGAAGCGCAATTAACGGGGTTGTACGCGATGCGGATGTTGGAACACAACATCAGCAACGCGGGCGCGGTCATCATGGCAAACCGCAAAGGCGCCGACGACACCACATTGAATTTAAACAAGTGTCCGATTACCACGATGAATCAGGTGACGGCGGGCGATTTTCCGCAAGACGCCGCCGCGCCGCGTTCCAACATGACGCTGTATCCGATTCCCGCGTTGATTCTGCCCAATCCGCAGGCGCCGAACTTCGATATTTTGAACGTGTTTTACGCGCAAACGGATAACGCCGACACGCCGCTTCGGTTTACGGGGTCGGGGTCAACGATTACGGTTGAACGGGCTTATATCATGCGGCAAAACTCCGTGTTGGTTGATGTGAACAATGCGGCGGGAACGTGCCGGCTCACCATGGTGACCGGCATTCAAAAAGACGCCGCCACCGACAATTGGATCGTTTCTTTGTCGCCGCCGCTTCAATCCGCCTCCTCCCAATTGATTGATTTGGGCAGAGCCACGTGGCGCACCTTTTATGTGAACCCCGCCAACAACACGCTCAACATGGTGACGTGGATGCCCAATCTTGATAACAACAATACTTCCATTAGCTTTACCAATCGGGTGGACGCGATTGCGTCGAACGTGGTCGCGTTTCACGCGCAGTACGGCGTGGACACGGGGGGCGGCGCCAACGGGGAGCCGGACGGCGTGGTGGATACGTGGTTCAACGCGGGGAATGAATCGACGGCGAAAGACGCTTTGGAGTTAGGAAGGTTTTTACCGAATGCGTCGAGCCAAACAGCGGCAGTCGACATCAGTCAAATCAGAGTATTGCGTGTGGGGATTGTGTTGCGCACCGAGGAGCCGGTGAAAGTCATCCGCAATTCCGATAACAACTCCATTCAAGAGGGCGGCGTTTTGGATCAACCGACTTCTTTGACCCTGTTTGGCACCTGTGGCACCAGCGCGTGCGTTCCCGTGACGGTTCTTTTACCGGTAGACGAGAACCCCGATTTAATTTATCGCCATCGTGCTTATGAAACCGTGATCCAGATGCAAAACGTGATTTGGAATCAAAAACAAAACGCTAGTAGTCAGGCTAGTGGGAGGACACCATAATGAGAACCCATCACAACTTTTACGGACGCACAAAAGAGCGTGGCGTGGTGTTGATTATCACCATGTTGATATTGACGGCGATGTTGTTCATTGCCTCCGCAGTCATGCGTTCATCGGATACTTCCGTGTTTGCGGTCAACAACATGGCGTTTCGTCAATGCGCGGAATCGTCGATGCACTTTGCGATTGAAGATGCGATGAATAAAATCGCCGGCGCGTTTAAGGTTGACCCGTATTTAGATAAAGAGATACACGCAAACGGGATTCCCAATGTGTCGTTGAATCGTTTGCCGACCAACGAAGACGGCATCCCGAAGGTATTGACGGGAGAGAGTGCCGGAGACGCGGCGGTATTAAAGCAAGAGGTTGACAGCTGCAACGTGAGGCTTTCTTATACGGTAGAACAGATGTGCGACGGCTTAGAAAAAATGCCGCCGACGGCGGATAAGTGCGTGTTCAGCACCACAGAAGGCGGGGTCAGCGAAGACGGATGGATTCCGGTCATAGACGGGGAACAAGGCTTTGGCTTGGCAAAAACCCACAGTAATCCGGTTTATCGTGTCACCGTTCGCGCGGACGGTCCCAAAAACACCGTCGTGTACGCACAGGCTTTTTTGCACTTTTAAAGAATTAAAATTTAAGATAGCTGTATTGAATTGATTCGGCAAATGTCCGTGACGGCACCCGGTGTGCCGGGCGGATTGAACATAAAGATTGATGAAACAAAGGGGGCTCATCATGAAACGCAAGACTTTAACCAATCTTTCGCGCGCGCTCGCACTTTTTTCCTGCGCGTTGGGCGGAGGCATCATCGCCGTGAACGCGTGGGCGCAAACGCCTCATCTTGACCCGGATAATCCAAACGCGCCGGTGATCATTGCCGATGAGCCCTTGGGGAGTTTAGGTGTCACGCCGATCAACTTAATGCTTTTGGCGGATGATTCGGGCAGTATGTTGTGGACGTTCGCGCCGGAAGATATGGGGGACGTGCCTCGTGCGTGTTGGTATCCTGCCAACAACGGCGGTATGTTTTGTTCTCCGGCGAGTGCTTCGTGTCGTGTGACGAATGTCTGCGGGTATCCGTATCCGAACCCTGATCCCAAAGCCGCGACGGAAAAAGAAAGAGAACTTCACGCGGTCAAAATTTTTCATCCGCAGTTTTTTGCCTATGCCTTCAATAAAATGGCGTATAACCCGCTCTTTACTTATACGCCGCCGATTGTGATGGACGTGGACGGCGTGAAAAAAAACCTGCCGTCGATGAAAGACGCGAGCAACAACTGGACAAAAGTCGGCTGGCCCGAAACCGCCGGTTTTGCGAATACATCAAGCCGTATTACCCGCCCTCAAGGCGCGCCGGTTTTTTTGGACTTCACCAAGTTTACGGATGCCAATAAATACAAACAGGATGAAGACTTTATGGCGGCGCGCGCTTATACCGCCGCGCGGTTGGAGTCTTTGCGTAAAAGATACATCACCGATTCGGCGGGGGCGGAACAGCTTGCCGAAGCGGATAAGCTGGGCGACCCTGCGCGCGATTTTGTCGCGCCATTGCATTACTTTAAAACGCGCGTGAAATGGTGTCGTTACTATCAATCCATTGATGCTTCGTCAGACGGCAACAAAAAAACACCGGAGACGTACATCGAAGGCTCGTTGTTCATGGGGTCTGCCTCTGCCGAAGATTGCAGAAACGATCGCACCGAGCTTTATCGTTATCCGTACTTTTACAACCCGTCCGGCACGTTTGACGAAGCCCGGCACGGGAAAAAAGCGCCGTTTGAAGTGGTGGTTTTGGATTACACCGTCACCGATGCCGCAAAATTGGCGAGCCTCATGGTGCATAAGATCACCGACGAACAGGGCAACGATGTGGTCGTCACACGTTCGTATGAGCAAGAATTAGAAAATTACGCCAATTGGTACGCTTACTACAGCAATAAAACGGTGGCGATGAGAACGGTGGCGTCTTTTGCCTTATCGGGCATTGATTTAAAACATCCGTTGCAAGTCGGGTTTTCGGTGTTGAACAACAGCAGTGCCGCGACCACGTCTTTATTAACCGACATGAACAATAAAGCGAATCGGTTTCAAGTGTACAAAACCTTGTTGGAACACGGAGTGACCGGCAACAAAGACACGCCGCTTAAAGCCGGGGTGGACAACATCAGAAACGCTTTTTATCGGGATGCCGGCAAAACGTTGAAAACCTGTTCGCGCAATTACACGGTGGCTATCAGTGACGGTCTTTGGAACGACACAAGTTCATCGGTCGGCAATTTAGACGACAGAGTCACGGTGGAGCACAAAGGCACAAAAATATTGGGCGTGGAATTAATTGCAGACAAACCGTTTCCCGCGCCGATTCGTGAAAATCCGAGTGCCTCTGCCAACGGCACGCTTGCCGACACCGCGATGAAGGGGTGGATCACTCCGTTAAACAGCGGAAAGCCGGACACCACGATGCAAGACCCGGCAGAATGGACGCACGTCAATTTGATCGGCTTATCGTACGCGACGGAAATTTTTACCATGCCCGCGAAAGATCAAGCCGCGCTTGACGCGCTTTCGTTTGGCGAGTTGACGTGGGAAAAACAAAACGCGATCTTGAATCAAATCGCCAACGGGAAAGTGAATTGGTCGGCACCGGAAAAAAATAAAAGTTCGGCGGCGGAAGATTTCTGGCATGCCACCTTGACCGGGTTTGGTTCGTTCACGGCGTCCTCGAATCCGCAAAGTTTCTTTACGTCCATTGAAGAAGGGTCGAACGCGTATCAATTGGGTTTGCGTTATATCTTAAACCGGCACGGGGCGGGCTCTGAATCCGCGCTTCCTCCCGGGCATGGATGCGAGGCGAAGTATCACGCCGGCTATTTGAAAGGGTGGGCGGGCGATGTCATCAAAGGAGAGTTAAATTGTAATCTTTTAGGGGTGTTGCAAACGCCCAAGGTGATTTGGGACGCTTCAAAGGCATTTAATGACCGCTACGAGCTCAACAAAGAGGGCTGGTGGAAGTCGGGCAACCGCAATATCAGCACCGTCAAAGTTGACGGAAGTACGCAAACACAGGTTGATTTTCAATACGAAAACCTGTCTGCCGCGCAACGCAACGTATTAGGCGCCGATGCCGCCGAACAAAAAGCGATTATTGATTACTTAAGAGGCAACAACCAATATGAAATCAATAACGAATTTAACCCCTTTGCGCCGCAAGACGCGAATAAACCGATACACGCTTTCCGCTCTCGGTATGGCGAACTCTACGCCGTCAATGACGGGGGAGCCATCAAATACGGACACCGTCCTTTGGGGGATATTGTTCACGCGGAACCCGTGATGATGGATCCGCCCGCCTTTGTCTTTGATGAAAAGATAGATAAGGGCTATGCGGCATTCAAAGAACAGTATAAAGAACGTCCGCGCGTGGTGTTTGTGGCCAGTAACGACGGCATGTTGCACGCCTTTGACGATAACGGCAAAGAATTATGGGCGTTTATTCCGCCGGAGCTTTTGCGCAGCACGCGCGGGATTGAACATTTGGCGCGTTTGTCGCCCAACGCGGACGAAACGTGGAAACACTATTACTACGTGGATGCTCCGCCGCGCGTGATAGACGTTGATATGAACGCCGGCACCGGCTCGTCGCCGGATTGGCACACGGTTTTGGTCGGCGGGATGGGCAAAGGGGGCACCTCTTACTACGCGCTGGACGTGACGCAGGGTCATCAACAACGAGGGAGTTTTATGTGGACGTTCACCGACACGGACATGGGTTATACCTATGGACGCGCGTTGATTGTCAAAACCAAAAACGCAGGCTGGGGCGGGAAGTGGGTCGCCATTGTGCCTTCGGGGTTGAATAACGTCGCGACCAATGATTTGTCCGCAGGCGGGAGCGGAAAAGGCGTTCTTTACTTCGTTGATATCGCCAGCGGAAAACGGATACACAAAATAGAGTTGCCGTCATTGCCGCAACAGGGGAATACCACCCAACCCACCGGGCTTACTTATATTCGCGGGTACATCAACGCAGGAGATGAGTCCAGCGATCAAACCGTGTTGAATGTTTACGGCGGCGATCAGTTTGGCAATGTGTGGCGCTTTGATTTAACCGACACCAATAAAGATAATTGGTCGGTCGAACGGATTGCCACTTTAACGGACAATTCACGAAAAGGTGATAACAACAATATGAGTCATGCCCCGCAGCCGATCAACACGGAGCCGGCGATGGAGATCGTCAAATTAAGCGGCGGCGGCACCGAGCGTTGGATCATCGTCGGCACCGGTCGCTTTTACGATGAAAAAGACGTGTACAACAAGGTAGACAATCGTTATCCTGCGTTGCGGCACGGCATGTACGTCTTCAAAGACGGTTCGCGCGCCAATAGTGACCCGACCTTAAAAACGAGTTCGCCGTTGACGCAAGAAGATTTTTACAACGCCACCAACCTAGAAACCTTACCGTCAACTTTGGACGGCAAAAAAGGATGGGTGGACTACTTCGATGATTATGATCTTGCCGAGGGTTTTCAAGTCATCACGAATCCGGTTTCCGTGATGGGCATCGTGCTGTACACCGCCAACCGGTATATCTTGCCCGGCACGGAGCATCACGATATTTGTAAAAGCGCGCAGTTTGAGTCGATTTCCATCGCGCGTGATCTTAAAAATAACGGGAAACGGGTTGTGAACGAAAAAGGTCACGACGGCTTGGTCACGCCGATTGTCGGCGTGACGACAGACGGAAAGCTACGCTTTATTCTGGCGACCGATTCGCCCACCGGCGGGTCAACCGTCGTTGATCCGGCGGTCACGTTGTCCGGTGGCGGCGAGGGGGTCAATCCGCACCGAAGCACCATACGGTTTTTGGATGCCAAAAGTTATTGATGAGTTGTGATTGAATATGGGATCGTCGGCAACAAACGCTTCATTTGCTTTTTGCCGATGATCCCCAAAAAAGGGGGAACCATGATGAACATAAAACCATTATTTCGCGCGTTAGCCACCACGGTGGTGGCGTCGGCGTTGGTCTGTGCAAGCGCGTCTGCCGTTGCCGACCCGGAAAAGCCGTTGCCCGGCGACGGCGCCGCCGTGGAAGGCTTGGCACTCGGCAGTCTTATTTCTACTGCCGTGCTTGTCACGCCGGCCACCAAAACCGAACCGCAAAAACTCTATGTTTGGGGGTATCGCAAAAACGGACACAGCGGTAACTACAATTGGAACGGACATAACGTGGGGTTTGAACACAATTCTGCGGCAGACAGAAAAAAATATCCGCGCTTTGAATCGGTCAAAGATTTTAACGATCCGAATCATCCGTTGAGCAAACAAACCATTGCGCGAACCTTTTCGACGGCGCACACGATCCTTGTAATGACGGAAGAAGGGGAGTTGTGGGGATGGGGAGACAGTTTGACCGGAACGGCGGGATGTATTGAGACCGGATACGAAACCGGGGTGGACAGCTCCAACCGATTCACCGATTACGGTATTGTGTACAACACGTACAACACCACACGAGGCTCTAAAAAAGCGTCGCACTATCAGGCGCGTCCGTGTCCTTCGTTTTCCCGCACGCATCCTAATCCCGAATTGCGAAGAAAAGTCACGTTTGTGGACGGCGGCGAATACAACGTGATTGCGTTGACGGCGGACGGACATGTGTTCACATGGGGATCAGCCTCATATTCTCAAACGGTCAAACACTCAAGCCTTCCTTCCGGCAATCGTGGCGAGCCTTTAGACATCACCAAGTTTTTTGTGGATGCGGATGGCGATCCTGAAACCGTGACCCTTGTCGGCGGCGCGTATGAAGGGCAGTATGCGGTGTCGTTCGATAAAAAAGGGAAATACACCTTGTGGGGTTGGGGACGGAATAATAGTCGATCACTCATCAATAGTGGCGACTGCGATGTCAACGTTCCTACGCGATTAACCCAATACGATGAATACGCCAAAGATATCATCTACGTCAATGGGGGATACAGATGGACGGCGGTCTTGTTAAACGACGGGCGTGTTTATGGCTCCGGCGTGATGCGTGGGCTAGGACAAGGTGACGGCAGATTGTTAGACGGCAATTATTTCTTTCAACCTCAACTCATCATGGGAGGCACTTCAGGTTATCCGCGCGTCAAACAACTGATTGCGCGCTACGCGGGGGGCGTGGCGGTGCCGTTTGATGAAGACACCAATGGTGAAAACGTGATCTACACCTGGGGCTGGACATCGGGCAGCGCGTACATGCAGGTCTATGGAGACTACCCGACCAAACGGGTGTTAGCCGGTAAATTAAAAAGTTTGGGCGCCACCAAAGAATCCGTTTTCTACATGACCGAAGACAACAAACTTTACGGCATCGGTTACGGCGATCAGCGGGTCATCAATCTTTGCGACAACAACACGATTTCTTGGGACAGGATGCAACAAAAATACACGCAAAAGAACAGCATGAATTGGTATCGGGGTCCGGACAAACCGGGCGGGTATCGCATTCCTTACGAAGAACAGCTGGACGTGACGGATAGAGATTACTGCGACGGAAAGTTCACCGATGGTTACTACAGCGGAAAAGATCGCTCGTTGGTGCGCCAATGGACAGGGTACGACGACGGAAGAGACGGACCCGTTCCGAGCTATTCCTTGATTCTTTGCGCAAAATCAGACGAGTGCTAGTCAGGAATCAGAAGTCAGGGGTTATTCGGCAAAAAGTAAACCCCTACTTTTTGCCGGTTGGTATTTCCAAAAAACCACAGGGGAACCCTGATGGTTTTTTGTAGGAAAGGCGGGAAAACCGGATTGCGGGTCGAGACCGCTTGTGACGCCGCCCTCGGTGTCCCGAAAAGCGCAAACCCCCGTCAGGCTAAAGCCTGCCACCCCCTTTTATAAAGGGGGCTGGATTCTGCGACTTCGTTTGCTTGGCAAACTTGCGCTTAAATGACGACGCTCTGATCCCTGACCTCTGATTCCTGAATCACCATTGATACACAAACTTCGCCGTCCCCGCGAGTCCTTCGCGTTTGCCGGTGTACGCCGTCACGGTGAAGTCAAACGTCCAATTGCCTGATGTACTCATCCCCGCCTCGCCGTAGG
>JAIRPA010000136.1 GCA_031257235.1 Burkholderiales bacterium
TGTGATAAAGCGCGCAATATCGTCCGTATTGTGTTGACCGTCCGCGTCGATTTGTAATACATGGCTTACGTGAAGAAAGTCCGCATGGCGCAAGCCGGTCATCACCGCCGCTCCCTTGCCTTGGTTGATCGGATGTTCCAAAAGGATCACTTGATGAGGATGTTCGTTGGCTAACTTGATTAAAGACTCTCTGCATTCAGGCGAGCTACCGTCGTTGACAAGTATCAAACGCATGTTTTTTGCCAGCAAGGCGCGCGCCACGTCCCCCACGGTTTTTTCATGGTTATAGACAGGAATTAACGCACAAAGTTCAATAGATAACGACACCATTAACCCGATTTTTTAAAGCGTAACAAAGAATGGCAAAAGCCGATGTGCTTTTTGATGCCGATCAATTCCAGACCGACTTGGCGGCACAGCCGAATGTAGTCCTCACTTTCATAGACTTTGCTGTTGCCGCTGGCCATTGCCGTGAAGTAAGGCGACGTATTGATCAGACAATAAGCCGCGATGTCGAATTGTTGTTGATCCCAAAACGTATCCATGATCAAAATATTGCCGTTTGGCGAGAGCGAAGAGGCGGCGCGTCGGAGGATGGAGGCGATGGCATCTTCGCTAAAACAGCTCAAAAGCTGGCTCATCCAGATTAAATCCATGTTGTTCGGGAAGGAGGCGTGAACGTCCAAAAAATCGCGCGGGTAAAACGCGGCGCGGTCGACAACATGAGCGGCGGTCAAAGCCTCTTGGGCGCGGTTTAACTGAAGCGGTAAATCCACCAGATGAAGAAAAACGTCGGGGTGATGGGCAAGAGCGGCAAGACTGAATTTTCCGGTGTTGGCGCCGATGTCCATGATGTGTTTCGGCTGATTGGAAAAGACTTCGGGAAGAATCAAAGGGAATGAAGTATCCGAATAATAGTGGTCGAAATGAAGCCAGCTTTGTTGTGCGGGTTCGGGCAACTCACACAAGCCTTCGTAAATGGTTTTCCAATCGCCCAAGCGCTTCAAACCGATCGGCTTTTCCTGATCAAGGGAGGCTTTTAATTCACAAAAGCCTTCATAGCACACGTCGTGGATAAAATCGAAATTGATCTGCGTGATTTTATCCGACAAAATACAGTATCCGACTTTATCCAGCACATAGCGTTGATTGACGAGTGACACCATCCCCGCTGAAAGGCAGGACTCTAATACAATCTTGATCGCATACTTATTTTTTCGGGTGGCGGCTTGGGTTTCGTCAAGCGTTAAACCGGTCTTGCCGGCAAGGGAAAGCGCTTCTAAGATGCCTTCTTTCCACGCATAGTGGGCGCACATAAAAACAGCCGGACCAAACGCAATTTTTTGCGCTTCAAAGCGAGCGTCAAAAAGGGTTTGTTCGGCGGGGGAAAATGTTTTGTTGTCCATAAAGTGTGAGTGTCTCCGTGGGGGTGTAGGTTTTAAACATGGGGTGGGGAAATCAGGATTTGCCCTGAAGTATAAAGGGTATCGTGAAGAAAGTATCGAAAAAAGAGGATAGACTTTTCCGAATCAAACGAAAGATCAAGATGGATAACGTCATTAGGCTTCATGATATTTTGAAACTTTAACTGACGCATGCCACCAAAGGTGTCGGGAAGGTTTAAGTATTGTCGCCCAAAAACGATAGCCCAATTCACCTGAGCCACGCCGGGCAAAATCGGCGCACGGTCAAAATGCCCGTCAAAATAGATCAGATTTTCGGGCAACGTCAATTGCAGACAACATTGCCGGGGCGTGTGGCTTAATACTTTACAAAAAGGCAGGGTGACGCCGGACGCCGGCGGCGGATCAAGCAAGGCTTTTAATTCGGCGTAGGTGGTTTTTCCCTGCATGTTGACCGGCAACGCCTCCAAGTAACGCCACATTCTCGGCAACGCGATCCGCTCAAAAGAAGCGGCTAAGTGTTGGCGCAATAATCGGTTGAGTTTTAATTTGCCTTTTTGCGCCAAAAGCGTTGTTCCGTCTTGGTTTAAAACCACAAACGCGGCAAGGCAGATTCTTTGATGATGATCCATTTCAACGGGGATCACACGCGCGGCGGCGATCAAGTCGGTGCGGCGTAACGCGTCTTCAATGGCGTCAAGCGCGATTTTCTTTTCTTCAAGTTTGATGATGCGATCCACGCGACCGGCAAGGATGAATTGATGGTCTTGGCTTGCCTTCACACGATCCGACATCGTCCACCATGAGTCGTCGTATAAATGCGGCGAACGCACACATAAAACGCCGTCCTCGTTGGTCTTCCATGTCACATGAGGCAGGGGTTGCCAAGAGGTTTCGGGGGCGCTTGATTGTTGTCGCCACGCAATGCCGCCGGTTTCCGTACTGCCGTAAATTTCGATCGGCGCGTGTTGCGTGAGTGTTTTAATACGCTTCGCCGTGGCGTGATCCAAGGCGCCGCCGGACGAAAACACCGCACTGACTTCAAAGGGCGATTTTTCCCACAACGGGCTTTCGCAAAAACGTTTTAAATGCGCGGGGCTTGAAATCAGCGCACAACGATGCCGCGCCGTTAATGCCAATAATTCTTCGGGAAAATTCAAAGGCGGCACCACCATGGTTCTGCCCGACAAAAGCGTCCAAAAGACTTTAAACAATAAACCGTAAATGTGTTGGTGCGATACGGTGGAAACCATCCAAGCGTCGCCAATCATGGGCGCAAAAAGAGATTCCAGCGATTCGGTTTCCCGCGTTAATTGTGTGACACGCTTGGGGACGGCTTGAGGTTGCCCCGTGCTGCCGGAAGTGTAGAGAACAAACCGGGCATCGCTTGGCACGGTGATGATCGTGGAGCTTTCTTGAGGGCAAACGATAGGCGGAATGTCGATGGCGCGGGCAATGTCGGCATGATCAAAATCGCCGACAAACACGGAAAGACCGGCGGACTTTAAAGCGTCACACGAGGCGGGCAGGGTATGGGTGGGCAAATGTGCCGTTTTGTGTTCGCGCATGGCGGCAATCAACGCCGCGGAAAATTCTAAAGTGTCCGACAAAAATAATACCAACCGATCTTGGGTTAAGGGGCGCAAGGTTGCCTGCCACGCGGCAATGCGCGTTTCAACGTCGGCAAGCGTGAGCGAGCGGTTGCCGTATAAAGCGATCCGGCAAGAGCGGGGCAACTCGCGCGACAAGGCAAGAGCGTTAGGGGGAGGAGAGGTCGGCATCATGCCTCCGTTTGAAACGTATTCGTACACAATACTCAATGGCCAATAAAAGTCCGATCAGAAAATAAGCAATCAAACCATTGTATAAAGACCACACGGCATCGCTGGTATAAAGCGAAGTATAAAAAGCGATGGCGCCGTTGACGATAAAAAAAACGCACCAGACTTGCGTGACGCGGCGGGTATAAAAAACGGCAGACGAGGGAAGTTCGGGCTCTTTTAACCGCGCGATACGCTCGATGACGGTCGGGGGATAAACAAGACTTGCGGCAAAGACCAAAAAAAGCGTGGCATTCATCACCACAGGATAGAGTTTTAAAGGCAATGCCGCGTTTGTAAAGAGGGCAACCGCGGCTAAGATTAACCCGCCCGCGACGGCTAAAAACATCATTTTGCTTTTTTTGAACGAAAGAATGCGCGTCAACAATACCGCCAACAAAAAAAGAGAAACCCAACGCGGCGAGAGTTGGCGGGTGCCAATCCAAACCGCGAAAGGGTAAAGGACGGAAATAACGATAACAACAATGTTAGCGTTCATTCCTTTTTCAGAAGATCGGCAATCGCGTTGACCACATCGTCGATGGTGCGAATGTTTTTAAAAGATTCCGGTTGTAAACGTTTACCGGTCAGCGCGTTGAGTTTGACGACCAAATCCACCGCATCAATGCTGTCGATATCAAGATCGGTGAATAAATTGGCGTCTCGCGTGAGTTTGGCTTTGTCGATTTCAAACGTTTCATGCAAGATATTGACCACAGATTGAAACAAGGCTTCTTTATCGGAGGGGTCGGGAAGACTCATATCATCATCTCCTTATTTCGAGGCGACGCCGGATTGCTCGATGAGCTTGGCTAAGGCGTTGACCGAAGAAAAATGTTGGCGTGTTTCTTCAGAGTCCGACGAAAGCGTGATGCCGTATTTTTTTTGCAACGCCATGCCAAGCTCCAAAGCGTCGATGGAATCAAGCCCTAAGCCTTCCACAAAA
>JAIRPA010000023.1 GCA_031257235.1 Burkholderiales bacterium
AAAGTACCACTTTTTGCCGAGCCTCTGATTCCTGATTCCCGAACTGCGCCGAACCTGTCTATAATGCCGCATCCGAGGGGCGCTGCGACTTTGATGCTTCAAAGCCAGGCTCGGCAATAGAACGGCGCTCGCTTTTCCGACTTTTTATAAACCGGAGATGCGAGGCTTCGTATCTCCTCTTCCTTTAAGAGGATTACATGACAAAACCTGTAGGCGCTTCACAAGATTATTACGTTAAAGACTTATCGCTTGCCGACTTCGGGCGACGCGAAATTGCGATTGCCGAAACCGAAATGCCGGGCTTGATGGCGATACGCGAGGAATACCTCAAAGAACAACCCTTAAAAGGCGCGTGCATCGCCGGTTCGTTGCACATGACGATACAAACCGCCGTGTTGATCGAAACCTTACAAGCCTTAGGCGCGCGCGTTCGTTGGGCGTCGTGCAATATTTACTCCACACAAGACCACGCTGCCGCCGCCATTGCGCAATCCGGCACGCCGGTTTTTGCCTACAAAGGCGAAACTTTGGAGGAGTATTGGGCATTCACGCACCGCATTTTTGAATGGGGAAACGGCGAGGCGGCCAACATGATTTTAGACGACGGCGGAGACGCCACCTTGTTGCTTCATTTAGGCGCGAACGCGGAAACCAACGCCTCCTTATTGGAGAATCCTTCAAGCGAAGAAGAACGCGCTTTGTTTGATGCCATCAAAAAGAAATTGTCGCAATCGCCCAAGTTTTATTCAAACACTTTGGCAGGCATTCGCGGCGTGACGGAGGAAACCACCACCGGCGTTCATCGTTTACAACGCATGTACGAAGAAAAACGTTTGAAATTTCCCGCCATCAACGTGAACGATTCCGTCACCAAATCCAAGTTTGATAACTTGTACGGCTGTCGTGAATCTTTGGTGGACGCGATCAAACGCGCCACCGACGTGATGATCGCGGGCAAGGTTGCCGTGGTCTGCGGATACGGGGATGTCGGCAAGGGGTGCGCCACGGCGTTGCGCGCGTTATCGGCGCAGGTTTGGGTGACGGAGATTGACCCGATTTGCGCGTTGCAAGCCGCGATGGAAGGGTATCGCGTGGTCACGATGGAAGACGCCGCGCCGCTGGCGGATATTTTTGTGACCGCCACCGGCAATTGCGACATCATCACGCACGATCACATGAAAGCGATGAAAAACAATGCGATTGTATGCAACATCGGTCACTTTGATAACGAGATTCAAGTCGCAACCTTGCGCCAATACACTTGGGAAAACATCAAACCACAGGTCGATCATATTATTTTTCCGGACGGCAAACGCATTATATTGTTGGCGGAGGGCAGGCTGGTCAACTTAGGGTGCGCCACCGGTCATCCTTCTTACGTGATGAGTTCTTCTTTTGCCAATCAAACGATGGCGCAAATTGAATTGTGGACAAACCGCAACACCCAACGTTATCCGATTGGTGTTTACTTATTGCCTAAATCCTTAGATGAAAAAGTCGCGCGCTTACAATTAAAAAAATTAAATGCAAAATTAACAACATTAACCCAAAAACAAGCCGACTACATTAACGTCACGGTGGAAGGACCTTATAAGTCCGACACGTATCGTTATTAGGAGCTTCACTCATGGAAAAAAAACCTTTTCCGGGATTCTCCGTTGAGTTTTTTCCGCCTAAAAGCGAGGAGGGCAATACCAAACTTCGCGCCACTTGGCAAAAACTCGCCGCCTTGTCTCCGGAGTTTTGCTCGGTCACATTTGGCGCGGGCGGCTCGACCAAACAAGGCACGTTAGCCACGGTGAAAGCCATTCGCGCCGACGGGTTAGACGGGGTGCCGCATTTGTCGTGCGTGGGCAACACGCGTGAACAAATTTTTGAAACGATAGAATCGTATCGCCAAGCCGACATTCATCACATGGTTGCTCTGCGCGGTGATTTACCTTCCGGCATGGGCGCCATCGGCGCGTTTCAATACGCCTCCGATTTAATCGCGTATATTCGGCGAACCACCGGCGATTGGTTTCATATTGATGTGGCGGCTTATCCTGAAATTCATCCGCAGGCAAGAAGCGGTTACGATGATATTCGTCACTTAAAACATAAATTTGAAAACGGCGCCAACAGCGCGATCACGCAATACTTTTACAACGCGGACGCTTACTTTCACTTCAGAGACCGTTGCGCTCAATCGGGCATTCATCAACCCATTATTCCGGGCATCATGCCGATTTTTTCGTACTCACGGTTGGTGCGGTTTTCCGATATGTGCGGTGCGGAAATTCCGCGTTATATGCGTCGTCAGATGGAAGCCTATGGTGATGATGCGGATTCGATTCGCGCGTTTGGCTTGGATGTGGTCACGGCAATGTGTGAACGTCTTTTAAAAGCCGGCGTGCCGGGGCTGCATTTTTACACGATGAATCAGTCTTCGTTGGTGATGGAAATCTGTGAGCGCCTTGCCTTAGGCGATCATTCCACACCGGCTTTTTCGTCTGCCTCCTCCCCAACATAACGATGAATATAGAACGCTTTTCTTTGTGGAAAACATTGTTAAGTCGAAGACTTCTCGTGTGCGTGTTCACCGGTTTTACGTCGGGGTTGCCGCTTTATCTTTTATTTAACTTAATGCCCGCTTGGTTAAAAACGGAGGGGTTGAGTTTACGAACCATCGGCGTTTTTGCGTTAATACAATTTCCTTATACCTGCAAATTCTTATGGGCGCCGTTTTTAGATCGTTACGCCCTTCCGTTTTTGGGCAGACGGCGCGGGTGGATGGCGTTTTTGCAAGTGGCGTTGATCGGGGTCATCGCGTGGATGGGCTGTCTTTCTCCCAAAGTTAAT
>JAIRPA010000138.1 GCA_031257235.1 Burkholderiales bacterium
AGCATGGGTGACGCCCTCTAAAGACTCCCACAAAGGCGTGTCCTCGCGCACCGCAAGACGCGCGCCACGAACGAGCCAACGCCAGACAATCCCCTGACCGGAGACATGATAAAGCGGCAACGACAACAACCAATTATCGTGCTGATGATAGTTCATCAACTGCGCCACGCCTTCCGCGTTTTTGCAGTGCGCCGCAATGGTGTGTGCCGCCGCTTTCGGCAAACCCGACGAGCCGGACGTTAATGTTAAAGTTGCCACACGATCAGGATCATACGGCACATAAAAAACCACATCTTTTTTGGGTTTGGTCGGATCAAGCTCCAACCCACACGCCGGCAAGGTTTCTTCTTCCGCGCTCCAATAAAATCCGATATTTGTTTTTAATATGATGCGTTCGACGACGGCGGCAGGCATTTTAGGATTCATCGGCAACACCCGCGCGCCTATTTGTAATCCGGCAAGATAAGCCGTCAACAATTGAAAACTATTGTTGCCGCGCAACAAAATGCCGTCTCCTTCCGTGACCCCTTGCCTTGCAAACGACGCCGCAATACGATCAATGATGACGCTCAAGTTCCCCCACGTCAAAGGTCTTTGATTCAGGAAAACCGCCGTTGAGTTGGGTTCTCTTTTTGCATGGTATTGCCAAATAAACCAAGGGTAGATCACGCGATTTTCTCCAAAGAAGATAAAGGAATGATCGCGCGGGGATCATCAGGCATTCCGCGCGCGATACACGTTTGAAAAACATGGCCGGTATCTAAACCCGGCAACGTTTCGGGGGACAACCACGCGGCAAGACGCATCAATTGGGTTAAACCCAAAGAGGACTCATAAGAGGAACTGATCACAGCATCTATTCGATGTTGACGCGCCTGATCCGTTAAGGCGCGGCATCGTGCAATGGAACCGGTCAAAGAGGGCTTAATCACCCACGCGGCAACAAGAGACGTTTTTGCGTCATTCGGATGAAAATCCGCCTCACGCACATGTTCGTCCCACGCGATTTTAATTCCGGTTTCCTGCGCAAAGCGCAACGACAACGCAGGCGTTTGGCAAGGCTCTTCAATAAAAGCGATTGAAGAATCGGTTCGGGCGTTTAAGTGACGCGCAAAATCAAGGGCTTCGTTGAGTGTCCACGCGCGGTTGGCGTCCAAGCGAACCTTTACCCAAGGCAGAGCCGTCATCAACGTTAAGACGGCGCGCGCTTCAGTGTCCGGCGCATCCCGACCGACTTTGATTTTGACCACCGGCGCTTTTTCGCGGGCGTCGCTTCGTTGAAGGTTTTCTATAAAAGCGGCAATATCGGCGCAGTCCATCAGTGTTGCAGAACGCTTCTGACACGTTTCGGGCAATGCCCCCGTGAGCTCCGACAACGCGGCGGAAAGTCCAAACGCCACCGAAGGCGCGGCACGTTCCAACGTCGGTTCAATCGCGCGCCTTGCCTGCCATTGCGACAAAAGATCAAGCGCTTGTTGTTCCGCCTCAATCAACGTTTCAACACTCAACCGCGGTAAAGGCGCGATTTCTCCTTGCCCCCGTGTGTCACCGTCCTCTAAACTCACGATCAAGCCTTCACGCACTTCATGAGTGTGGCGCGTGTTGGTCTCGCCTTTCCTAGAAAAAGGCATACGATAACGATAAAGATTAAAATTGCGCGCCATCAGCCGACTTGATTCATCAGTCAATAGATTTAATTAAGGATTGCGTGTGAATTTTTTAAAGTTCGGCGCGCGTTTTTGATTGAACGCGTTTCTGCCTTCCTGCCCTTCTTCGGACATATAGTAAAGCATGGTGGCGTTCCCCGCGAGCTCCTGTAAGCCGGTTTGCCCGTCGCAATCCGCATTCAACGCCGCTTTTAAGCAACGCAACGCAATCGGGCTCATGGTCAGTATTTCACGACACCAACGCACCGTTTCTTTTTCAAGATCGGCAAGCGGCACCACCGTATTGACCAAGCCCATTTGCAAAGCGGCATTAGCATCGTATTGCCGACACAAAAACCATATCTCACGCGCTTTTTTTTGTCCGACAATACGCGCCATGTACGACGCGCCAAAACCGCCATCGAATGAGCCGACGCGCGGACCCGTTTGCCCGAACTTCGCGTTATCCGCCGCGACGGTTAAGTCGCACACCATGTGTAACACATGTCCGCCCCCGATTGCAAAACCGGCAACCATGGCAATCACGGGTTTGGGGCACGTGCGAATCCGTCGTTGCAGGTCAAGCACGTTTAAATGGTGAACCCCGGCTTTGTCTTTATAGCCGGAATCCCCGCGAATCTTTTGATCCCCGCCCGAACAAAACGCAAGATCGCCCGCACCCGTTAATATAATCACGCCGATATTGGCATTCATTCGCGCGTCTTCAAACGCACGCTCCATTTCCGAAACCGTCTGCGGACGAAACGCATTCCGAACTTCCGGTCGGTTGATGGTAATTTTGGCTATACCTTCTTCAGATTGATGATACAAAATATCTGTATAACCTTTGGAACAATCTTTCCATGTGATCGGTGCGTAGAGTAATGTTTCATCGTATTTCATCGTATCTCCTCATGTTTTGACTTTTTCAATCAATCGTATTGAACCGTATTTAAATAGTCGCGCAAAACGCGACAAAAGGCTTCCGGCGCTTTGGTGTGGGTGTCGTGTCCGGCGTTCGGAATCACCGACATCAAAAATCCTTCTTCTTTTGCCAAGCGATAAAACTTGGTGTCGTGTTCGCCGACAATATACAACCAAGGCAGTCGCCATGTCTTGAGAAACCCGGACAAATCCGGCTGGCGGGCAAGCGAGGTTGCCCTTAATAACGCGGCGATTTTTTTGCCGTGATTGCCGGCACGACGCAACAATGCTTCCTTTTTTTCTTCGTCGGACAAATCCGAAAAAAGAGGTTGACGATACCAATCGAAAAGCACCGTCTCCATCGGTTCTTCGGCAAAACGCGTCGCCCATTTTTGATCAGAACAAAGCCGCGCCGCGCGCGCCGCTTCCTCTTTCAATCCCGGGTGTCCCGCTTCAATCACCAAGCCTGCCATGGGTTGGGGTAGAAGTGTCGGTTGCCGCGCGTATTCGTGCGCCAACATCATCGCCACCCGTCCGCCCAACGAATAACCGACGACAATCACCCTTTTCACCCAAGCCGGCAACACGCGCTTGAGGGTGCGGCAAAGTTCCGGGATTAGATCGGAAAAACCCTCAACGACGACTTCGCCGGACGCCCCGTGTGCGGGAAGGTCAACCGTCAAAGAGGTATAGTCCGAACAGCGTTCGACGATTTTGTGCCAATCTTGACCGCATCCCAAAAACCCATGAATAAAAACAAGTGCAACCGATGAATGCTTTCCCGTGCCTGTATATAAACGCGCATTCATCATGTTTAGAATGAGCCCGATAACGACTTTAAGGTCAATGCGCCTTCATCCGGCGAAACCCTCACCTCAATCAAGGTGGCGACGGACTGTCGGAAGGCGTGAGCGACGGCGTTTTTGAGTTCTTCGGGCGTTTGAGGCGCGTCAAACCGCAAGCCAAAAAGCGCGGCGGCGTGTTCAAAAGTCAGATCATGCGGCATCCGATAATAACGATCGCGCTCGATCGGCGGCGTCGGCAACATCGAAAAAATACTGCCGCCGTTATTGTTGATCACGATCAATACCATAGGATGGGGTAAAGCTCGCGCCAAAGCAAGCGAATTTAAATCATAAAGTGCCGATAAATCTCCCAAGACGGCAAGCGTGGGTTTTTGATTGCCGACCGCCACCCCCATCGCGGTGGCAACCAGCCCGTCGATGCCGGACGCCCCCCGGTTTGCGTGCACCGGATACGCGCAGGGAAATTGCGCTAAAGCATCCACCAAACGAATCATCAAACTATTGCCCAACAACAATTGCCCATCTTGAGGGAGTAACTCCGGCAGATGATGTGCCACCCACGCTTCCGTGAGCCTATACGTGTTATCGCGCGTTAGCGTGTTGGCGATAGCGGTTTTTGATTGCTCGACCAACGCGTTAATCGGTTGAGACCATAATGCGCGCCACGCTTCATTGAATTGGGAGGCTTCAGGCGGGTGACACGCCAGCCAAGCATCAACGGGAGACACGATACGCCGTCCCTGATGATGCGCGGGATCAAGCCTTCCGGGAAGAGGATCCACCACCCAATACTGTTGGGGATCAAGGCGCGCCATTTCAAGCAATAAGGCTTTTCCGGTTAAGTGTTTGCCAAACTGAATGATGATTTCTGCCTCTTGGGTGATTTGACGCGCCTGCCTGCCCGTCAACCACAGATTGACGTAAGGTTGAGGTTGCCCCGTGTGTGACAACACATCCGACAACAATAACCACCCCAGCTCATTCGCCCAATCCCGCAAAAGCGCGCCCTCGTGGGGGCGCAGTGCGCCTGCCACCACGATTCCCTTTTTCTGACGCCAATGTGCCCAATCCGGTTCTTCTTGTATGGCTTTCGGCGCGCCGCTTTGCAACCAGGGAGTGTTGTTTTGCTCTCGACGCAACAAAAGCGTGTCAGACCACACTTGATAAGTATTGCTCATCTCTCCGTATAAAGGTTCGCTAAACGGGCAATTGACATGAAGTGCGCCGTGGGTTAAACGGGCAAGCGCGTCATCCAACACCGAGGTCAACCACGCCGCCGAAACGTCGGGCGCGGGGGTGGGTAATGAAATCGTATCGGTGGCGTAGTGTTCAAACAAACGCTCTTGACCGACGGCTTGATTCGCGCCGCAATGTTGTAAGGTTTGCGGACGATCCGCCGTTAATAATATAAGTTTTTCGCCGGAGAATTTTGCCTCGATGGCCGCGGGTAAAAGATTGGCAACCGCCGTGCCGGACGTGACAATCACCGCCACCGGTTCTTGGGTGGCTTTGGCGACGCCCAACGCAAGATGCCCTAATCCGCGCTCGTCAAAGTGTGTGTGTGTGATCAGTTGGGAGATTGCCGCCGCTTCAAGGGTCAGCGGCGTTGAACGCGAGCCGGGCGCAATACACACATGGCGAACACGGTGTCTTGTTAAGGTTTCCAAAATCACGCGCGCAAATCGGCGATTGAGTTCAGCCTGATGATCCATTGATCTGTCTTCCCGTTTATCGTGATGGTTTTGTCGGTGGTGACATGGCGTTTAATTTTTCGACCAAAGCGCGAACCTTGATCGGATCATCCGCGCGCATGATTTTTTGCACCATCTTTTTTTGTTCGGTAATGTCGGTATGAAGTATTCTTTCTTTGACCGTTAAAAGTGCCGAGACCGGCATGGAGAATCGACGCAAGCCCAACCCTAATAAAAGCCGCGTCATTTCAGGGTTGCCCGCCATTTCTCCGCACAACGAAACCTGCACGCCGGCGCGATCGGCTTTTTTGAAAATATCGGCAAGCAGTTTTAGTATTGCCGGATGTGACGAATTAAATAAATGCGCCACGCTATCGTTATCACGATCCACCGCCAACACATACTGTATCAAATCGTTCGTGCCGACAGATATAAAAGAGAAATGTTTCAAAAAGGGTTCCAGCACAATCGCCGCGGAAGGCACTTCGATCATCGCGCCGATTTCTACATCTTCATCAAAGGCAATCCCTTCCGATCTTAACGACGCCTTAACCGTCTCGATGATCCCCAGCACCTGATGAATTTCGTCGGCGGACGCCAACATCGGAATCATGATTTTTAATTTGCCGAAGATCGACGCGCGCAACATCGCGCGCAATTGTGTCACAAACAATTGTTGTTCGGCAAAACACAATCTTATGCCGCGCAAGCCCAATGCCGGATTTTGCGTCACGCGCATCAGGCTTAATACTTTATCTTTGATTTTGTCCGCGCCTAAATCTATCGTGCGTAAAATGACTTCTTGACCTTTCATTCGACGCGCCACTTTGCGATAAGCGACAAACTGAACATCTTCATCGGGCAATTCGGCATGATTTAAATACAAAAACTCCGTCCGAAACAACCCGACCCCGTCTGCGTTGGCTTTATGAATGTACGGAAGATCGTCCGGCATTTCCATGTTGGCCAGCAACGTAATATGCGTGCCGTC
>JAIRPA010000058.1 GCA_031257235.1 Burkholderiales bacterium
AACACATGTTCCGATAGGTGGTCAGGTTGATGATTCTCGCGTCCTTGTTCGTTAAGCGACGATCGGTCACGCGCGACCACAACACCGGATGCGCTTCCGCCATGTTGTTGCCCCACAAAACGGTGATATCCGCCGTGTCGAGATCATCGTAAACGTTGGCCGGCTCATCCACCCCGAAGGTTTGATAAAACGCCACCACCGCGCTTGCCATACATAAACGCGCGTTAGGATCAATGTTGTTCGAGCGGAAGCCCCCTTTCATCAGCTTGGCGGCAGCGTAGCCTTCCTGAATCAACGATTGACCGGAGGTCAACATAGCCACGGCGGAAGGTCCTTTTTTGTTATAGACTTCTTTGAACTTTTCAGCCATCACGTTTAAAGCCTGCTCCCACGATACCGGGGTGAAGTCGCCTTCTTTATCAAACTTGCCGTTTTTCATCCGCATTAAAGGCGTGGTCAAACGATCTTCACCATATAAGATGCGCCCGTTGTAATACCCTTTGATGCAGTTGATGCCGCGATTCACCGGCGCGTCCGGGTCGCCTTTAATCGCCACCACTTTTCCGTTCAGTGTCGCCACTTGTTCACCACAACCGGTGCCGCAAAACCGACACACGCTTTTGTCCCATTTCCATCCCGATTCTGCTTCCCGAGCTTGCGCAAGCGCCGCTTTAGTCACAGGCAATCCAACGGTGGCCGCTGTCGTGGCGGCGATGCTGTTCTTAATAAATTCACGACGTGATAGGCTAGTCATAGCATTTCCTTTGTTGAGAGTAAGTTAAGCAAACTGCTTTTGTTTCAATGGATACTCCATTCTTTCTCGTGTTTCCACGAAAAGAGAATTCACCGCTTTTACGTTAAAATTTCGGGGATATCCGAGGTATCGGCAACCTTTAATGTGGGGTCCTCACCAAAGTAGTGGTAAACCATATTGACCGAAATGACGCCCGGAATGGTTTTAATCGTCTCGGCTTTGGCAACTTCGTCTTTAATCGTTTCTGCTTCTTGAGTCACAACGATTTTCCCTAGGGTTGCGTCCATTTGATGGACATCAATCCCCTCAAGATTCGACAAAGCCGCGGCGACTTCGTCGCAACGCTCCGGTTTTGCCATCACCAAAATACCCGAAATGTTCATGGGACCTCCTAACAACCACACAAAAAGTTACAACAGCGGCAGATTTTTACTTAGTTATCCGTGATAATGCCAGAAAAATAAGCACTGTTCAGGTGAATATTAACTTCATCTATCTGCGCTATCTTGATTTTGATCAAGAAACAAAGAATGGGTTGAAATATATATAAGAAACGCAATATATAAGATAATATACCGTATGTATTTTGGTACTTGCATTAACAGATATTTAACAGTTTGGTAACAACCGTTACACTTTCTAAAGGTGGTTACTTAAAAAACTTTATGTATTGTTGAGCCCACTTCCCTATCAAAAACGCCTCTTTATATTTTTTTAAGACCGCAATACCGATACAACACTTTAGCCTGTTGTCATTATTCAAAATATGCCAAATAATATATGGCATGACGATTTTTTTGGATTTTTCAGACATTTCAGAATACTCAACAATCAGGAATCAGGAATCAGAGGTCAGGGATCAGGACTCGTCATTCTGCGCAAGAGGCGTAAGCCTCGCAGTCGCAGAATCCAGCCCCCTTTATAAAAGGGGGTGGCAGCGAAAGTCGGGGGTTTGCATCATTTGCCGAACCTTTAAAACCGGATTGCGGGTCGGTGCCCGCAATGACGACGCGCTTTGCGCGTCCGCCGCTTTTGGCAGCGTGGATTCTGCGACTTCGCTTCGCTCGCGCTTAAATGACGCGCACTGATTCCTGATCCCTGATCTCTGATCCCTGCCCCCCCACAAACCTCAAAAGTTGTACTAACATAAACCATCTTTGACCCCTTCAAAACCTCAATTTCTTGCATGGGTTCAAGGTTTTTTCATGTTTATTTCCATCAAGGTGGCTTATGTATCAGAAAATTCTTGTCTCGACCGACGGTTCCGCGTTATCTGAAAAAGCACTCGACACTGCCGCGGAGCTTGCCGCAAGGTTTCAGGCAAAGTTGTTTGTTTTTTACGCCTTGCCCACGTACCCTTTGCCGGCTTACGCAGGTGGGGTTGTGTATGAACAAATCAGCAAGCAGGAGTTCACCACGTTTTTCACGGAAGAAGCGACCAAAATTTTGACTTCCGCGGAAGAGCGAATCAAAAAACACGGCATTGAATCCGTGCGCCTGCACACCCAAGCCGCCTCCCCCTGGGAAAGCATCTTGACCGCCGCCAAGGAAAACGAGTGTGACTTAATCGTGATGGCCTCGCATGGAAGACGCGGCATTCAGGCGCTCTTATTAGGTAGCGAGACGCAAAAGGTTTTGACCCATTCGCCCTTGCCGGTCTTGGTGATTCGGTAGCCCTCGTTCGCCCTAAAGTGGAACCCGACTTTAGGGCGGTTTCTATTTCCAAAAAGTACCGGCGAAGCCGGATACTTTTTTGGAGAATCGGAGGATAGATTAAAACCTTTCCAAACGTCTCATCCGTGCGATAATGCCGCACTTCGTTTTTTGATTATCAACATTTCATCACCGTTTATTGTTCCATGCGCTTTCCTTACGAGGGTTTGATCGGTTTACGTTACGCGTTCTCTGCCAAAGGGCATGGACGCGATGTCGTGGTCTCGATCATTTCGTTTTTTTCGTCGGCGGGTATTGCCTTAGGCGTGGCGGCGTTG